>JALSHG010000056.1 GCA_026982355.1 Thermodesulfovibrio sp. | reverse complement strand
CCGAAGTTCCCCCTAATTTTGACCTGAATTTTCCACTAACCTTTTAAAATCACTCATAAAACTGAAAAATATGCAATTTTATATGTACCCATGTAACGCTGCATTTAATGCTTGATATGTTGTGATTAATATGCTATTATAGTGGTCATGTATATAGACAACGTGCCAAATCGCAATTCACAACCGGCAATTCTTCTCCGGGAGTCCTACAGGGAAGGCGGGAAGGTTAGAAAGCGCACCATTGCAAATCTCACAAAATGGCCTTCATGCGTGGTAGAAGGACTTCGTATACTACTGCACGGAGGTACAGCCATTGAGCGTCTTGATGAGGCATTTGAAGTGGTTAGAAGCCTTCCACACGGTCATGTAGCGGCTGTCTTGGGCACTCTGCGCAAGATTGGTTTGGAGCGGATGATTGACTCAAGGGCAAGCCGGCAAAGGTCCCTTGTGATTGCCATGATTGTTTCCCGACTTATTGATCCTGCTTCGAAACTGGCAATTCTCAGAGGGCTGGCAGATGAAACGAAGTTGAGCAGTCTGGGAGAAATTTTGGGTATAGAGTCGGCGGATGAGGAGGATCTTTATGCCGCAATGGACTGGCTGCTTCAACGTCAGGGTCGAATCGAAAAGGCGCTGGCCAGAAGACATTTAACTCAGGGCAGTTTAGTGCTTTACGATGTAACTTCCACATATTTTGAAGGGTATACCTGTCCGTTGGCACAATTCGGGCATTCAAGGGATGGTAAAAAGGGTAAATTACAGATTGTATTTGGATTATTATGCAATGTGGAGGGATGTCCTGTAGCGGTAGAGGTATTTAAAGGCAATACGGCTGACCCAAAGACACTGGCGTCTCAGATTCAGAAGGTTAGGGAAATCTTCGGGCTTGAACGAGTTATATTTGTTGGGGATCGGGGAATGATTACCGAGGCCCGCATTGCAGAAGATATGAAAGGGATAGAAGGTCTGGATTGGATTACAGCGTTGAGAGCGCCTGCCATCAGGAAGCTGGTTGAAGATGAAGTACTGCAGTTGTCTTTTTTTGACAGAAGAGACATGGCAGAGATAGTTCATCCGGACTATCCAGGTGAGCGGCTGATAGCGTGCAAGAATCCGCTGATGGCAGATAAGCGTGCTCACAAGCGTGAGGCGCTTTTGAAAGCAACTGAGCAGAAGTTAGATAAGATTGTCCAGGCTACAAAACGCACAAAAAAGCGTCTTAGGGGCAAAGATAAAATAGGTCTTCGGGTTGGGAAGGTATTAGGGAGATACAAAGTTGCTAAGCACTTTGATATTGAGATTACTGAGGAAAGTTTTTCCTACCAGCGTAACACTGACAGTATTGCAGAGGAATCCGCATTGGATGGAATTTATGTTATTAGAACCAGTGTTCCGAATAAGGTGCTGGATGCAGAAAGTACTGTAGGTGCATATAAAGGACTTTCCGTAGTTGAGAGGGCGTTTCGGAGTTACAAGACAGTGGATCTGAAAGTACGTCCTATTTATCACCATCTGCCTGATAGGGTGCGTGCTCATGTCTTACTTTGCATGCTGGCATATTATGTGGAGTGGCATATGCGGCAAAAACTCGCTCCAATCCTTTTTGATGATGACGACAAAGCCAATGGCGAGGCTTTACGGGAATCAATAGTTTCACCGGCTCAGCGATCCCCAAAAGCCAAGCGCAAGGCAAGGACGAAACGAACTGAGGGAAATATGCCTGTGCACAGCTTTCGTACGTTGATAACTGACCTTGCCACTATTGTGAAAGATCGCATTGAGCCCAAGCTCGCCGGTGCGGAGCCGTTTTACAAAGTCACTCGACCTACCCCGTTACAACAACGAGCACTGGATTTGTTGGGGATACGCTTGTAATGTACCCAGTACGTAGCTACTGAGAATTATGATTTTTTCATAAATATCAGCAGATTAGCGAATTGTCTCAGGGGGAATTTCGGATTAAGGTTAACCTCACCCGGTATTTACCTTACAGTTGCATAAAAACACCGCCCGCGGGAATGTGAACGTGACGGAAACATGCCCGAAAACTTTATATGGAGAGCCTCTTGCAAAAGTATGAAAATGCCTGTCGACCAAAGGGAGAAATCTTTCGGTATCGATGAGTTATAAGAGCTCTCTCTCCGCTCGATGTGACGGACGGAGGAGTTTTGCAAGAGACTCGGAGGACCGGGATTTTGTAAAATATGTTAATAAGAGAATCAACCCCGCAGGCCGTGCGCAGAATATTCTCCCTGCGGTTGGTATACATTCAATATCAAGTGAAAGGTTAAGTTCCGGGCTGTATCATCCGAAGAGATATACAGGATTACGGACCCGTAACATAAAGGAGGTCGGATTTTATGTTATCAAGGGCGGGCATAGAAAGAGGACACCCGTTAAGGGTGTTGTTCAGGCGGGCCCTTGAATACGGATTCAGTCTGAACCCATCGGACAAGGCCGGGATCGCGGATTACCTGGAAGAGCATATCCTTTGTGAATTCGTTCATGTCGATAATTTCCACAAAATCAGGGATGCGTCCGGAAGGATTCCCGAAGGCATAGCGGATATGCTTGAAGAGGGCAATGTGCTTCTTAATGCGCAGAGTTTCCGGCGGGAATTCGAGGTGCACAAGCACATCGGGGATTATACCCTCTTCATGCTGGGCATGTTCCCCGCCGCGCTTTCACGGAAAAGGGGCAAGGAGTTTGTGCTGAGCAGCATCGTCATTCCCGGCGCAAGCCTGGCGGAACATTATGCGCTCCAGGGCCAGAGGTCATACAGGATAGCCTCGGAATTCACCCACAGGGAGCTGTTCTCGGAACTATCTTCAAACTTCCAGCAATACAAGGCCGTGCTCGAGTTCGTGAGAATTTACATCGAGTCCCTGAAAGACAGCGAATTCCCGGATTAGATGGTTACCGTCGCGACCCCCGCGCCGCATAACATCACCACGTCTGCTCCGCCGCCGGTATTTCATGCAACTGTAAACTTGACAGGCGAATGGAAAAGGGTTGTGAACAGGATTGCAGGCGGGGAAGCCGTTACATGATGGAATTCGGCAATGAAAAGCGGGATTCCCGCCGCGGAGACGCGGAGAGCACAGCGAGGCAGGCTGTGTAAGCGCCTGTAAGGCGCGGACACGGCGTCAGCCGAATTCCTACAATAAAATCAGACAAACACAGATACTAAAGTTTTTGCATATATAGTATCTTAACCGGTGTAACCCTTATTGTTGCATAACCCTGCGGTGTTTTCACGCCTCGGCAGGGTTTATGCAACTGCAAGGTGTATTCAGAGACCCGGCCGGGGGAGCGGGGCGACTTGAGATGATAATTCCGTGATTTCATGACAGGACACATGAAACCGGATCTGTCAGGGGTGATATTTATGAAAAAGAGGGCTTATGAAAGGATACCTTCAAATGTGAAGGTCGATTTCTTCTGCAGCAATGCCATGTACACCGGCACGCTGAAGAATGTTTCAAAGAGCGGCATGTGTATTGACACGGACACCTGTTTTCCCCTGAAGTCGGAATTCGAGGTGCGCATCCCTTTCAATAACGAGGTCATAGAGGTCCCCGTAAAGGTGAGAAGGCTTATAAAGACGGATGATTATTACAGCGGGATAGGCGTCGAGCTCGTGAACTCACACGACAAGTACGGGGAATTTGTCGGCAGCCTCATGTGGAACCATTTCAACGGTATGGACACGCAGAGCTAACACGTCAGGTGAAGGGCCGCTGCGGCCGGCTGTTCATGTGCAATCCTATTGTAGAGGCTTACAGCATCTCCGGTCTTTTCAACATGCGCCTCGATATCATGCGATTTGAGATAGTCAATGATCGTATCCGGCACCTTCATTGCCCCGTAAAAACCGGTTCCTATTATCAGCACGGGAATTCCCGCACTTACAATATCAGCGAGGTCTTCAACCTGAAGGAGATGTCCCTCCTTTCTCCACCACGTTGAATAAACACGGTCAGGATATATGATAACGTCCGAGGTGTAAGTATTGCCGTCAATTGTTATATTCCCGAAAGAGTAGCCCGTTATCTTCATGCATATCACCTCCCCTGTCCGTTTTTCTCTCCCGGTCCGCCTGTCCCCGGACACCTGAAATTGATATATGTCCGGATTTCATGCTCGAAATTGTCGCTGAGGATGCCTTTGCCCATGCTCCGCCTGATCTCCTCCATGCTCCACGGCCGCACCTCGTCGATTTCATCGGCCTGGAAGTTTATCTTTCCGTCATAGGTGCACGAATATGTATACACAAGCTCTGTCTCGTAGTCGTTTGAGTGGATGTATGAATACAGGAACCGGGGCATTGACGCTGCAATGCCGAGCTCTTCCTTGAGTTCGCGCCTCAGTGCGTCATCAAGTGATTCGCCGGCATTGACATGGCCTCCCACGGATGTGTCCCATTTGCCGGGGGCCACATCCTTGTTCATGGAGCGCTTCTGCAGGAACAGCTCTCCCCTGCCGTTGAAAACGAGGACGTGCACCACCCTGTGCATCAGTGAAGGGTTGCCGTGTATTTCGGACCGGGGAAGGGTCGTGACGCTTTCCCCTTTTTCATTGACGACTTCAAGAAGCTCCTCTTGCATGCGCATATGTCCCTGTCTGTTCCCGTTCTGTTTGAAACCTACCGTGGAGTAATACGGTCACCTCGTTGAATTCCTTGCAAATATTATAAACAACTTGATATAGTCTTTGCATGAAGCAGGTCAGGACAGCCCTTACCATAGCAGGCTCGGACCCTTCGGGCGGCGCCGGACTGCAGGCCGACCTGAGGACTTTCAGGGCCATGGGGGTCTACGGCCTTGGCATTCCTGCGGCCCTGACCGCGCAGAATACGGCCGGGGTGCAGCATGTCCATGAACTGCCGGCCGGTTTCGTCTCAGAGCAGATCGCGGTGCTCGTACAGGATATACGCCCCGACGCCGTTAAAACCGGGATGCTGTATGCCGCAGACGCCGTTGAGGCGGTGGCGGAGAAAATCAGGGAATTCTCACTTGAAAACCTTGTTGTCGACCCGGTGACGGTCTCCTCCACAGGCGTGCTCCTGATGGAGGACGGTGTGCTGGAGGCGGTGAGGCGTTATCTGTTCCCCCTGTCAACGGTCGTCACCCCGAACACGTATGAGGCATCGGTTCTTGCGGGCATTGATATCAGGGACGAAAGGGACCTTCGGGATACCGCGGTAAAACTGCTGGAATCCGGGCCCCGCGCGGTAATCATTACAGGCGGGCATCTGAAGGGGAGAGCGGTTGACCTGCTTTTTGACGGCGAGGATTTTCTGTCCCTTGAAAGCGAGAGGCTCGAGGGGGAATATCACGGCACCGGTTGTGTCTTTTCATCATCCCTGGCGGCCTGCCTTGCACTCGGCTATGACATTAAAGAGGCATTCGCCGGGGCAAAGGATTTTACATTCAGGGCCATGAAGTCCGCGATCACCGTGGGCAGGGGAATGAAGGTTCTTGATATATGAACCTTCATGTTGCATAAACCGGCAGGGGAGTCCGGCGGGCGGCGTTTTTATGCCGCTGTTAAGGTAAAGGCCGCCTTATTTCCGCCTGAACATCCTGTTCAACTCATCCATTGACAGTATGATCCTCGTGGGCCGGCCGTGGGGGCACTTATCGGGCTCTTCCGTGCCGTCAAGATCTGCCAGCATTTTCGTGAGTTCTTCATTCGTAAGATGTCCCCTGCCCCTTACCGACCTGTGGCATGCAAGGCTTGCCGCCGTCTTTCTCAGCAGGGACTCTTCCGTCAGATCACTCTTTATACCGCTTGACTCCTCCTCGACAATACCCGCTGCAATGTCCATGAGCAGTCCCCTGAGATCCGCCTTGCGGAGGTCCCGGGGCAGCGCCCTTACGATTATGTTGTTTGCACCGAAATCTTCGATATCAAGGCCGAAGCCCGCGAGGAAATCCCTGTGTTCAACGATAATGCGGAACTCCCTGACCGGCAGTTCTATCCTCACGGGCAGGAAAAGCGGCTCCGCCTCTATGGAAGTCTTTTTCAGGAATCTTTCGTACAGTATCCTTTCGTGCGCGGCATGCTGGTCGATAATGACCAGGCCCCTGTCCGAGACTGTGGCAAAAAATGATTCGCCGATGTGGAAGAATGAACGCACCTCCTGCATGATGCCCGAGGTGAAGAAATCCGCCTGAGAATCATCGGATACGACGGTTGCCGGTTCAGTGTGCGGCGTGTTTAACCGCGGTGTGTACGGCGGGGTCGAGGCTGTTCCGCGGTATGCCGGGGACTGTGCCGCGGGTGGCGATGAGACGTCTGTTTCGCACCCGGGATTAAGCGCTTCATAAACAGCCGCGCCTGTAACCCTGTGTATCTCGTCCGGCCTTTCAAATTTCACTTCACGCTTTGCGGGATGCACGTTTACATCCACTTTCGCCGGGTCGATTTCAAGAAACAGGAAATATGCCGGGTGCCTGTCACCTGAAATCGCATCGCGGCACGCATTGTACACTGCATGGCTTACGGTGGGGTTCTTTACGGGGCGCCTGTTCACAAAGACAAACTGGTGGCTCCTTGACGCCCTGGCGAAACCGGGAGACGATATGAAACCCCTGAGCCTGATGCCGTCCGATTCCTTTTTCACCTCCAGGAACTCTCCTGCCGTCTCATCACCGTAAAGCTGTATGAACCGCTCTTTCAGGCCCGGTGCGGCAGAGGCGTTTATGAGATGGTTCCTGTTGTGGATGAGTGTAAACGATATGCCGGGATAAGCGAGGGCCTTCTGGAGCACTGTCTCGATGATGTGTGAAAGCTCGGTTGAGATGGTCTTCAGGAACTTCCTCCTTGCCGGCGTGTTGTAGAAGATATCCCTTATCTCCACGGTTGTGCCCTTTACAGGAGGCGCTTCGGATACCGCCATTCGCCGGTCGGCGCCGATCTCCACCCTTGTGCCCGTATCCGAATTGCCGGAGAATGTCGTCAGCGTGACCTTTGATACCGATGCTATTGCAGGCAGGGCCTCGCCCCTGAAGCCGAGCGTGGATATGCCGGAGAGTTCCTCTTCATTTCCGATCTTGCTGGTTGCGTGCCTCTGAAAGCACAGTAATGCGTCTTCCCTGTCCATTCCCGTTCCATTGTCGGATACCTTTATCAGTTTCCTGCCGCCGTGGATGACTTCCACATCGATTGCGCCTGCACCGGCGTCAATGGCGTTATCGACAAGCTCCCTGACGACCGCTGCAGGCCGCTCTATGACCTCGCCCGCGGCTATCTTGTTGACGAGATTGTCCGGAAGAATGGATATCTTTGGCATTTCGCGGAATTACTTGTTTTTTATTGCCTTTTCAAGAAAGATGAAAAACCTGCCCGAGCGCTTGTATGCCAGGTACAAATAGAGCTCGATAAAGAAACTGTAGTTCCTGTTCTTCCACCTCCAGAGCGACAGCCTGTGCAGGGGGCCGAATATGAGCCTGCTCCAGAAGTTCTTCAAAAACCTGTCGTAGCGGAATGCAAGAAACGAGTTGATGTATATGGCGTTCAGCAGCTTCGGGTTTTTCACCCACGGGTTCCTGACCTCATCATTGGTGAAATTCTTCCACCCCTCGAGGTGTGAAGGGGGCCTGAATCCGGCCTTTACGGCCTCCTCATACAGGAGTGTCCCGGGCAGCGGCACATAGGGCTGGATAGGCACTTCCGCCCCCGGATGCCTCCTGCGTATCTCATCCGCAAAATCCAGTGTCCTGTTCATCTGTTCTTCGGTTTCATTGGGAAGGCCGATCATAAGCGAGTACAGCGTCGGTATCCCCCCCTTTGAGACGACACTGATCCCCTTGTCGATCATCTTCCTGTTCTGCCCCTTCCTGATATATTTCAGGACGCCGTCGTCCGGCGACTCCACGCCGAAGAACAGGTATACGCAGCCGCTTTCTTTAAACTTCCTGAGAAGCTCCCCGTTGAAGGTGTTTATCCGCACATTTGCAATCCACTTGAAATCCAGTTCCTTCAGCAGGTCCAGGATATCGTACATGAGATCTTTCCTGCCCGCCAGGAATGTATCGTCATAAAAGGTCATCTTGTGGACCCCGAGTTGTTTCAGTTTCAGGAGCTCGGCCCTCACCTTGCCCGGACTTTTCACCCTGCACACGTTTTTGTGGAAGAACACGTTATAGCAGAAGCCGCACTTGTGCGGACATCCCCTGGATGATTCGTAGCCTATGTTCTCCAGCGTGTCACCGGCCCTCCTTACATACTCGGACAGTATCTCCCTCCCCTTGCCGTCATAGGGGAACGGCAGTGTCTCGATGTCCAGGAAATCCCTGTCCGGATTGAGGATGTTCCCGCCGCCTCTTTTCCATCCGAGGCCGTTGATGCCGCCGAAATCCTCTTTCCCTTCCTGCAATGCCCTGACAAGCTCAAGCACGGTCTGCTCCCCTTCTCCCCTGACGACGAAATCCACGAGAGGGGACTCGAGTGTCTGCCCGGCCATCATGGTGGGATGCGTGCCGCCCCAGACAAGGGGAATATCAGGGTTGATCCTGCGGGATATCTTCGCAAGGCGCAGGGTGTTCTTTATCTGGAAGCAGGTCATGGTCGAGAGGCCTACAAGGACGGGGTTTCTCCGGACCAGCCGGATGAAACGCTCTTTTCTGTGTATCCTCTCATCGAAATACTCAACCTCTATTCCGTGCTGCTCCAGGTACGCGCCCACAGACAGTATCGCGAGGGGTGTCCATGCGTGATAGGGAAAAGGGCTTGCATTTGCATAGCCTAAAACAACGAGGTTTTTCTCCATAGTCTTATCCGGGAACAGTATCCTTGTCCGCAAAAGGATAGGCCAGCACTGCATAGACCGCGGAACTCATTATTTCAATGCCCAGGAGGTAATTAAGCGGCAGGGCCTTCAACGCAAACAGGAGGCCGGCTTCCTTTCTCATGAAATTCCACCACTTCAGGTTCGACGCCAGATAAACGGCCGTCAGAAGCAGGAATGCGGGCTTTGCAGCGCTCAGGTACGGCATGATAAAGAGCAGGGGGAAGCTTGAAAAAGCGCATATCGCCGCTATGCCGTTGGCAGGTGAAGTCGGGCCGGCGTTGTCGAGCTGTTTCTCCCTGAAGAACAGGTGCACCCACATTACCGTGCGCCTGAAGTAAATTTTAAGCGCCTGCCTGAAATCCGCGAACTGGTGTTTTACAATCATGCGAGGATTCAGGATGATGCCGTCCGTTTTATTTATCCTTCTTGCCAGCTCGAAGTCCTCGACATCGGCTCCCCTGTAGTTTTCATCATAGCCTCCGATTCTCAGAAACAGCTCCTTTTTTACGGCCCCGCACCTGGGCGCAAAGACGCTTACCCTGTCGAACTGCCGCCCGATGAGATGTATGTATTCAAACATTGCCATGTATCTCGGCACAAACCCTCTGTTCAGCGGCTCGGTGGAGCAGATGCCGATGACGCAGTTTGCCGACGGGTTTTTTTCAAAGTAGTCTTTCACCTCGCGGATGGTCCCGTCAAGCACGATGACATCCGCGTCAAGGAAGAATATGATATCGCCCGCCGCGGCCTCAACGCCCTTGTTACGCGCCCTTGCCGGGCCGGCGTTCCTGTCGGAACGTATCACCCTTACCGGATAATTCTCCGCGATTTTCACGGTGTCGTCGGTCGAGCAGTCGTCGACAATGATCACTTCCATGTCATCGACCGCCTGTCTGAATATGGAGTCCAGAAGGGCCGGCATGAATCTTTCCGCGTTATATGTGGGGATGACGACTGAAATCATTCAGTTTTAAGTATACCTCAAGATTGCATGAACGGGCAAGGTATCCGCAGCACGGAACACGGAAACGTCAAAGTCGAAGCGCGTATGGATTAAAGCCTGGAGAGACGGCAAAGCTGTCAGTATTTCAGAGACCGGGGAGACGCAAACTCAGGTATGCCCTTGCAGCCATATCTCTGAGAGATTGAGCAATGTTTGTCTTTCCAGAGCAACGGAACAGACCGGTGACGAAGTTTCTTACAGATGCCATAACCTGCGGAGCACCTGAGTAGTTACTTTTTGTCAATAAAAATTGACTGTAAACAGCAGGAACTGTGGGGGTATAAGAATGTTGAGACAACCATGCTCTATCCACATCTAATCAGTGATTTATCAAACGCCCTGCAAAGCCCCCTTGACGGTCTCTGTGCGGGAGGCTCCTGCAAAGATCCTCTGACCGTCACCTGCGCGGCGGGCTTTCTGCATGCTTATGCAAGATCAGGGTTCATTTCAGCATAACCCTGATCTTGCATAACCGGGCATGCCGGCCCTGCTCCGCCCTGTTGTCGATAGTTGCAAAGTTATGTGCTATAATAGTTATGCAGTACAGGGGGCGACAGGCCTCGACGGGAGTCATGAGGTCCAAGCTGCATGCCGTGGCTCTGCAACCACGTTAAAAGGCAGAACAAAAACACAAACGCCAACAACGAACTGGCACTCGCCGCTTAATAAAGCGGCGCGCTTCCCCGGGAATGCCTGCGGCCCGGAAGAAGCGTCGGCAGGCAGGCTGGCCTGAAAGGGATTTCCCTTGCTCTTCAGGCGAGATTCAGAGGGATGGGATTCGGGAAGGCCCTCTTACCGGCAGACCTGAATCCGAGATTCCAAATAGGTAAGATACGCATGTAGATGCCTGGAAGTAGTGCTTCCGGACCCGGGTTCGATTCCCGGCGCCTCCACCATGAATCAGCCGCAGAACCGGGCTGGATTGAATCAAGCCTGTTATAATAAACCTTGAATGTTGCATAAACAGGCAGGGGAGTGTGCCCGTGTTTGCATGGACCGTAGGGCAGCCCCCCGGATTGTCCGAAGGGGCGGAAAGGTCCGCAGGACGGCCGCGGTCGCGACGGTCCCCCCGCAGCGGCGATATTTTCATGCAACTGCATAGTCGATATGAAGGAATTGTAATATTCAGTTGAAAATCATGGCTTATCCGAAAGTTCTGGCGATGATAATGGCGGGCGGCAGGGGTGAACGGCTTTTCCCCCTGACATTCGAGCGCTCCAAGCCGGCGGTTCCGTTCGGCGGACGCTACCGGATCGTGGACTTCGTGCTGAGCAATCTCATCAATTCGCATATATTTTCAATCTATCTCCTCGTGCAGTACAAGTCACAGTCACTGATCGAGCACATAAGGGAAAACTGGGGGCTTTCCGCCGTCATGAGCGACCATTTCGTCACCGTCGTCCCCCCCCAGATGAGATACGGCCCTGACTGGTTCCAGGGCACGGCCAATGCAGTGTTTCAGAATATGAACCTGATACGCCAGCACAGGCCGGAGCTTGTCATTGTCTTCGGCGCCGACCATATCTACCGCATGGATATCCGGCAGATGATGGATTTTCATCTCAGCAGCAATGCGGATGTTACGGTCGCGGCGATGCCTGTGCCGATAGGCAATGCAAGCGCCTTCGGAATTATTGACGCGGAAGACGGCGGCAGGATAAGGGATTTCATAGAAAAGCCGGAAAACCCGCCGCACATGCCCGGGGACCCGGAGAGGGCCTACTGCTCGATGGGGAATTACATATTCAATACGGACGCCCTGATCAGGGGACTGATACAGGCTGAGAGGAAAAAGGAATACGACTTCGGCAGGCACGTGATTCCCAACCTCCTGAAAGAGGGGGAGAGACTGTTTGCATACGATTTTTCGACCAACCGGATAGCGGGGGTGGAATCCTTTGAAGAGCCCGGCTACTGGAGGGATGTTGGGACGATAAAGAGTTTCTGGGATGCCCACCAGGACATGCTGGGGGACAGGCCGCTGTTTGAAATCAACAATGAAATGTGGCCTATCCGGCCGTCAAGAAACGAGCTGCCCGCCACGAAGATCATGGGCGGTGAAATCACCAACAGCATTATTGCCGAGGGGGCGTTTATCAATAAATCGAAGATAGTAAATTCCGTCATACGCAAGGGTGTTGTCATTGAAGACGGCGTGGAGGTCAGGGACTCGATCATCATGGATCACGTGGTGCTCGGAAAGGGATGCAGTTTGAATAAGGTGATAGTTGACGCCTACAATGTAATAGAGGAGAATGTACATATAGGGTATGACGGCAGCAAACCTTACTGGCGCGCCCACCTGGACCCTTCCGGGATTTCAGTGATTGCAAGCGAGAAACAGACCTCAAGGCTGTAAAGGATAACTTGATGGCGCATAAACGGGCGGTGTTTTTATGCAAAGGTAAACAGGAACGGGTTTAATTCATGAAGAAAAACACGGGAAAAAGATCGTGCCGCGGCAGGCACCTGCCGCTGAGACCGCGGCCCATCCGCAGGGGCATGACTGTCGACCAGGTCATTGAAAGCGCCATGTTTTCATTCAACGCCGGCTCGTTAAGGGCGGCCTGCGAATTGTTCGCAAGACATATCGCGCAGGGAAACGTGCGGATAGGGGTCTCCCTCGCAGGCGCGCTGGTGCCTGCGGGTATAGGCCGGAGCTGCCTGATACCGCTGCTGAAGGCGGGGCTGATCGACTGGATCGTCTCCACGGGTGCAAACCTGTATCACGACCTTCACCTGATACTGGGATATGAATTCCGGAAGGGATACGAAAGGGCCGATGATGAAAAACTGAGGAAACACGGCATAATCCGTATTCATGATATCTTTCTTGATTACAAGGCGTTGCTGGATACGGACAGCTTTGTCCGCGACACCCTCCGGAAGGGATGTTCAGGTTTTTCCGGCAGATGTTCAAGCGCGGATATACACGCATTGCTGGGAAAAGAAATCTGCCGGGTAAAGCCCGAACTGAAAGAGGAGAGCCTGCTGGCCGTTGCATACGAGGCAGGCGTCCCTGTTCATACCTCGTCTCCTGCTGATTCAAGCATCGGAATGAATATCGCCGCACTGAATTTCCAGGGGATAGACATTCCACTGGACCCCCACCGTGACCTGAACGAGGTGACGAGCTATGTCTATGACATCAAAAAGAACGGCGGCAAGAGCGCCGTCCTTATACTCGGCGGAGGCAGCCCCAAGAACTTTGTCCTCCAGACCGAGCCGCACATACAGGAAGTCCTCGGCCTGCAGGAGGAGGGGCATGACTTCTTTATCCAGTTCACGGATGCCCGGCCGGATACCGGAGGTTTAAGCGGCGCAACCCCCTCGGAGGCCGTATCATGGGGCAAGATCGATCCCGCATCGCTTTCCGGCACGATAGTCTCTTACGGGGACTGCAGCCTGATGCTGCCCCTGTTCGTCAGTTATGTATTAAACAGATCCATACCGCGGCCGCCTTCGGGATTGTACGGAAAAAGGGACAGGCTCGTCAGGCAGTTGAAAGATGATTACATGGCATCAGGCGGTTGCGGAAAAGTGTCCGATTGAAGGGGGGCATGATTATTTTCAACGGACTTTCCGGCAGGCATAATTACTCTGCACATTTCCAATCCGTTTCCTCATCCCGCCTTTATTTTGTCTCCGCATGATTGACAACTTGAAAAAAACATAATTAATAAGTATATTAATAAAACTTATCGGTTATTGGCGGACGGTTCAACGGCGCGGTTTTTTTAACCAGATCAGCGGAGGATTCATGAGAAAGAAAACAATCTTCAGGTTCTTCCTGCCTGCACTTGCTGCGGTCACAATTGCCGGTCTTTCGGCAACCGCGGCACCGGCACAACAGACAACGCAAGTGGAAACAACCCCGGAAGCCAGGCCTCCGGGCAAGGATTCATGCATTACACCGGAATGTCATGCCGCGCTTGACAAGGACAGCTTCGTACACGGGCCTGTGGCTGCCGGAGAATGCACAGTGTGTCATGGAGAGTCTCCGCGGCACAGGGACAGACCGGCGGAATACAGGTTTGCAAATATAAAAGACGCCGCCGGAAACTGTTATAAATGCCACGAGAAGTTCAAACCGAAAAAGTTCACTCACACGCCTGTGGCCGACGGTGAATGCACGGCATGCCACAGCCCTCACGGTTCACCGAACAAGTTTCAACTGCTGGGGAACGGGGGGGCCCTCTGTTTTGAATGCCACGATGAGGAGATTGTTGCAGGCGAGTTCGTGCACGGCCCGGCCGCGGTGGGGGGATGCATAGCGTGTCATGAGCCTCATACGGCTGATTACGCGAAGAATCTCCGTGCCGAGGGGCCTGCCCTGTGTTTCATGTGCCATACCGACAAGGCGGACGCCCTGCACAAGGCGGCGTTTGTACACAAGCCAGTCTCCGAGAACTGCATCAAATGCCATAACCCCCACTCCGCCGCAAAACAGTTCATGCTCCGGTCCGAGGTGCCGGCACTCTGTCTGAACTGCCATAAAGACAAGAAAGAGCAGATACGCGCCGTATCCGTCAAACACGGCGCTGTTGAGACCGGAAGGTCGTGCCTCAACTGTCATGATGCGCATATGTCGGATATTCCCAAAAACCTTCTCATGGAGCCCATGGACCTGTGCCTTGACTGCCATGACAGGCAATACACGCTTTCAGACGGCGGCAAACTCATGAACATGAAAAAATGGCTGGCGGACAACAAAAACCATCACGGCCCCGTGAAACAGAAGGACTGCTCGGCCTGCCACAACCCCCACGGTTCGGACAATTTCAGGATATTGAGGAAGCCCTATCCCCCGACGTTTTACATGGCGTTCAGCACCGGCAATTACGACCTGTGCTTCAGCTGCCACGAAAAGACGATCGTGCTTGACCCCGAGACCACCAAACTGACTGACTTCAGAAACGGGGATATGAACCTCCATTTCAAGCACGTCAACAAACCAATAAAAGGCAGGACGTGCAGGGCGTGCCATGAGACTCACGCCGGTAATTTTCCGAAACATATAAGGGAATCCGTGCCCTTCGGCTCCTGGGAACTGCCGGTGAATTACAGGAAGACGGAGACAGGCGGCAGTTGCGCCCCGGGCTGTCACAAACTCAAAAGGTACGACCGCGTGAAAAAGGAGAGCAACGGATGAGCCTCTTTGTTTTCTTCTTTGTCTTCATCTTGCTTTTCGCTCCGGTCTCCGGCGCCGTCAGCATTCCTACCGGCGGTCCTGCTCCGGGCTTCACCCTCGGCACACTCGAAGGCGACATGGTATCACTGAGCTCATTCAGGGGCCGCACCGTCGTCCTCATTTACTGGAGAACCGGGCAGAAGCGTTCGCTCCTCGCCCTGAAAGACGGCGAAGAGATGCTGCGGAAATTCAGGGACAAGGGGGTGGAGGTCATGGGCGTGATTGCGGGCAGCGACAATGCCGCCGAGGCAAGGAAAACGGTCAAGGATAACGGGATAACCTATCCCGTGCTTGTGGATACGGACAGGGATGTGTACGGCGGTTACGGAATAAGGGTGTATCCGACAACCGTTATCATCAACGCGGGGGGCATACTTGCCCGCGACATCCCGGGGCATTCGCTTACATATAAGAAGGTGCTTGAGGAATACATCAGGAACGCCATCGGCGAGACGGACGACAGTGAGCTTGAAGAGGCGCTCTCGGTTCACAGGGAGAAAAAAGACAGTTCCGTGCTGGAGGCCTCAAGGCTCTACAACCTGGCCATGAAATTCACGGAAGCAGGGATGCATGACCTGGCGATAGATACTGCCCGGAAATCCATTGAAGCAGGCCCTGAGATGCTGAAATCATACATTCTTCTCGGATTCCTTTACCTTGAGACGGAAGAGGCGGACAGTGCCCTCGATGCATTCAACAGGGCGCTGAAGCTGGACTCTCTTTCAAAGGACGCGAGAACAGGGCTCGGAGGAGCGCTTATTTTAAAAGGCGAGATCGACAGGGCGATAGATGTCCTGAACGCCGCGGCAGTGGCCAACCCGTATCCCCAGATGACATACTATGAACTCGGCAGGGCATATGAGCTCAAGGGCGAGAAGGAGAGGTCAATGGAAATGTACAAAAAGGCTGTGGAGAAAATCATCAGGAGACGGATACTTCCGTCGTCAATATCCAGATGTCAATGAAAATTTTCCACCTTGCCGTTGTCTGCTCTCTTATATTCGCCGTAAGCGCTGAAGCCGGCGAGGGACTGATCTCCGTCCATTATCCTCCGAAGGAGGGGACAATTATGGAATACGGCATCCTCGGGATATCACTGGGGGTGCCCGATGGTTCCGCCGGAGAGGTCAGGATAACGGCGGGCAAGGGCGGAACGAGAAGTATCGCCGTGCGGGGGGAATTCATATGTTTCACCGTACCGCTGGAACCCGGGTTGAACAATATAGAGATAGCAGCGTTAAAAGAAAAAACCGTGGTGGACAGGGTCGTCTTAAGCGTGTTCCGCCGGTCCGACCTTATAAGCAAGTACCGTGTTCCGCCGCAGGGTTTCAAAAAGACGTATTTTCATGCGGCGGATCGCGCGGCGTGTACAAAATGCCATGCACTGGAGCCCGGCCTGTTCGACAGGAAGCCTGTCAGTCCCGCCACGTTTCCCGCGGACGCCTTTGACAGCGTGACCGTCATAGCAGCCACATCCACATGCTACTCCTGCCACAAGGCATTGACGGCCTACCCGTATGTTCACGGACCGGCCTCCGTGTGGAGCTGCCTGAGCTGCCACGACCCTGAATCCGCGCCCCCATATTCCGTCAAAAAGCCGGATTCCGTGGTGTGCTACGGATGTCACGTTGAACAGGAAAACAGGTGGGTTTCCATGAAATACCACCACGGACCCGTTACCACCGGCAAGTGCACGATATGCCACAGCCCGCACGCATCTGAAAATCCATTCAACCTTTTCAAACCCACATGGCAACTGTGTGTGAACTGCCATCCTGAAAAAGGCACGGGCAAGCATGTGATTGCAGAGTCCTCATCCGCCGAAGGTCACCCCACCCGCAACAGAAAAGACCCTGTAAGGACGGGAAGGGACCTGACATGTGCAAGCTGCCACGACCCGCATGCCTCTGATTCCCCCCATCTCTGGGCCTTCAAAGCGGAGGGCGCGCCTGAACTGTGCAGGAAGTGCCATTACGACAAATAAACCTTACAGTTGCATAAAATACCGCCCGCGGGCAGGAGAGTCCGGCGGAAAAGCTTTATCTGCGATATCCTGACGGTTTATTCCCCCCCTGTGATTTTCCCGTTCGCCCTTGCAAGGTTCTCAGTGATGAGGGCGAGGAGGCGCCTCCCCGTCTCCGGCTCCCTCTCAAACAGGTTGTCCAGTTCATCCGGGTCTTCCTT
>JALSHG010000055.1 GCA_026982355.1 Thermodesulfovibrio sp. | reverse complement strand
GTCGACACCGACGGTGACGGCACATATGATGAAACTTTGGGACCATTCAAATGGACTGATCTGTAGCCGCCGGAGTATATACCCAGCCTTGTAATTCAGAAAAGGCCCGGTCCGCCGGGCCTTTTTTCATTCCAGAGAATCCACCGAAATATCCCGGGCCGCTGATTCCAGTCCGATTAAAGCTTTCCCGCAAACATACCGAATAAAAACTGTCGATTAGCGCGCACACCATGCGCCCGGTCGACCGGGAGTTTAGCGTATGAAGCGAGTTTTGCTGATTTTATGGATTGTCCTCACGGCGGCGGGCTTTTCCCATGCAGGCGGAAACGGGACGGAAGAGCTTGTCCCGGTATCAGCCCTGTTGAAATACAGCGGCAGCCGCGGTGACGGTCCGTTGTCCGGAACGGCAGCGGACATCGCTTATCCGGAAAATCATGCGGATACGGCCGCACGTTTTGCTCTGCACGATGAAATGGATATTGCATCGCGGGGATATATCGAATGGTCCGGCGCCGCAACGGGGTATGATGCACCGCCCCGGAACGCACCGCGGCCGCTTGTATATAACATCTCTGTAGTCTCCGCCAAAGAGAAGGCCGGGCATCAGGCGCCAGATACGGGAAGCACGTCGCCTGCGGCAGGAGCGCTCCAACTGGGGGCGGCCTTCCTGACGAATCTCGCGGTGCATGAATTCGGCCATGCGGTGGTGGCCGATTACGTGGGCGCAACGGGGAGTAAGCTGGACTTTTTTACAAGGCAGGGCGACCAGTTCTTCCTCGGCACAAGCACTGTTGAGGATATCGACGAAAAATCAAGGCTGCCTTATAGAGCGGGAGGGGAGTTTTTCGCCGACCTGACATTCGAGCACGCCTTGAGAAATTACAGGAAAAACGCCACAACGTTCAATAAGTCCCTGATGCTTGTCAGCGGCACCGATTTCCTGTGGTACTGCTTCTACTCCTTTTATCTGAGCGAGGGGCATCCGGATTTCGACCCGGTGGGCATCAGCAGGGAGACCGGCATATCCAGGGATACGCTCTTTTTCACCGTAATGGCAAAGACGGCGATAAACGCCTACAGGGTTTATTCAGGCACGGACTATGTCATACCTTACGTGAGCGTGGACAGGTATTCCGCATCGCTGAATCTCGCGATACCGTTTAATATCGACAGCTTCATCATGGACGGCGTTTTCATGAAACCGGACCTTTGATGGGAATAACGTAGTAACCGGGGGAGACCACATACTTGCCGATGAGCATCGACTCCATTGTATTGAGTTTATCCTCGTCCGGCATAAGCTCCAGTTGCATGTCCATGACTCCGTCCGTTATGGTGCCTTTCAGTCTTGCATAGCCCTTTTCACCTTCAAGGTTTATGGAGCTGACGGTTATTCTGTTTCCCTCGACCGACAAGGCGCCCTGAAGCCTGCGGAATGTGTTGAGAAGGGGTATCACGGAAGCGGTGTCGTCAATATTCAGGTCCGGCACCTCGAAGATTACATGCACGGATTCGCCCCTGATCGTGATCTCGGAGGAGACCCTGCCCCTGATATCAAGGCCGAAGCCCGCTATGTACGGGATTGCATCGAGTTCGGCACGGTCGATGACTATCCTGCCTTCGAGGGGGAGTTTCAGTATGCCGTTTACGTCACCTGTGCCTATCTTCCCGTTTATTGCAAAGGCGAGCCTGCCGCCGGCCAGATAGCGCGGCCTGAGACTGCCCGAGAAACCGGTAATGCGCAGCGCGGGCCTGCCGTCTATTTTCAGGTCAACGCTGCCGGCATGGAGATTGAAAAAGATCCCCTTGCTGAAATCCTCCATGGAGAGACTCAGACCGCCTTTGCCGGCGCGGGCTATGGAATCCCCGATCATATCCTGTATCACGTTATCAGGTATCGCAAAAAACCATACGAGGATTGCAAACACGGGAATGCCGGCGGCTATGTACATGATACAGCGGAGCCTTCTCATAAAGTCTTCACTCCCTGCGGGCGGGGTATACCGGGTGTGCAGATCTTTTTCATGCCCTGGTCAAAAGAGAGACCGTCAGCTTCAGAATGAATTTGTCGGGGTCTTCAAAGGTGGTCTTTATCTCCGCGTTTTTTATCTTCATCGGCAGGGGCGAGTTCTCGATCCTGTAGAGAAGATTGACTATGCTGTTGAGGTCGGTACCGCGTATCTCGAGTTCTGCGTTGTTTTCTGTAAATACATTGACCTTCTTCTTTTCAAGCGGCCTTATGACACTGGCCTTGAGCCCGAGGGACCCGAGCGTCTGTTCCAGCGTGGAGACAATGCCCTTTGTCTTTCTCAGGCCTATCTTTTTCTCTTTGGATTCAACCGTGCTTTTGATCCGTGCAGCGTCTCCGGCAAGTGATGCAATCTCCGTCAACTGCGCCCTTAATGCCCCGTTTTCTCTTTCAAGGTTCTTCACGTAAACGGATGTTGTTATCGTGAAGACAAGGGCAACCACTGCCGCAAGCAGCAGCGCCGTGATGCTCTTATCCAGAAACAGCGTCTTTACCGAGCGTGTCATACGGATTTCTCCTGCATGATGATCGTAAAGCTTATCTTTTTGTCCGCGGACGTTCCCGAGTCCACGACCTTGACCTCTTTGAATTCCGCCGAAAGAGAGTTCCTGAACGCCTCGACTTCCTCGAAAGAGCCGGCTGTGCCCTTTATCATCAGGTTCGTCCCCTCGGCGGTGAGTTCATAGAGCGTAATGCCGCTCTCTTTAATATCAGCGATGCTGCGCAGTATGTCAAGCAGCGGAATACCGGCAAGGGCATCCTTTTTCTTCATTAAGAGATTCATGTTCCCTTTGAACTGTCTCGCGGCATCGATTATTTTCTTGTCTTCCGGAAATACGCGGCGGTAGACGGCGGTTATTCTCTCCTGAAGCATTGCATGTTCCTTGTCCAGCGACACCAGGCGGAGCATTGAACCGGCGCCGAGCAATGCCAGGAGTATTATTACAAGCACTGCGGTGAGGCGCAGTTTTTTTCTGAACTTTTCGATGTCGCCCTGATAGGACAGTTCATCCCGGCGCAGGTTGACGGAAGGGTTCAGGAGTTCCTGCCCGGCGGCCCCGGCCCTGGCCTCCCTGCCGGCCACAGGCTCGTCAAGGAGGTCTTCCCCTCTCCCCCCGGAAAGCCGCAGGTCCAGCGAGGTTACGACCCTCGGTTCGACGCCTGCCGAGGCGAACATATCGATTATCCCGCGCAGCCTGGCCTTTTCAACACACACGGCCAGCACCCTGCTGCCGCTTTCGGAAGAGTCCGTGACAATATGATCTATCGAGTAATCACTGACGCTTCCGAGCAGCAGCCCTTCCAGCTCATATGCAAGCGTATCCCTGATCTTATCCCTGTCGGAAAATGGAAAATCCTGCTCCCTGAGCGCCAGCAGACTCAAAGGTATGCTGAGATACACATCCTCGATGCCGTTTTTTACCAGTGATGCCGGGAGGGACGGCGTCAGTTCCCCGTCCAGCGGAGAGGAAAGTGTATCAACAAGCCTCGCCTCCCCTCCCCGCCTGTCGAATATATAGAGATTTATTTCCCTGTCGGTCCAGTCAAAAAATCCTGTTTTCAATTATCCCTCTCTCCAGAAGTAGATATTGCCTGATGTATCCATGACACTCTCGATGACCCTGGTGATTTCCTCCACCTTTGCAGTGGAGATTATTCTGAAACAGGAACTCCTGCTCTCGATCCTGCCGATGAGCAGCATCCCGGTTGCTTCCATTCCGGATACCCTCTGTATATAGGACGGCTCTTCAAAGGGGGTGTCTTTCCTGTAAGCGATGATCCTCTTTGCAAGGGTCTCGGTAATGTCCTTGTGCAGGCTGACAAGTACCGGCAGGTCAGCGGTGTTGATGTTTATCCTGCCGTCTCCATATACCGTGATATACGGTCTGATCTTGTCGAACGTGCCCTGATCCATGCCTTCTATCAATTTTAATTCATCAACCGACCAGAGAAAAGTGTTTTTTGCGACATCCTCCGACCCGGAGAGTCTCGGCTCACTGTCGGGATCTATCCAGTCGGCGATAACCAGGGCCATGTCAGAATTAATATTAAGGTATTCAAGCAGCTTTTTCAAGGATGAAAGGGCATCCTCGTTGGTCAGGCCGTTCTGCCGGATTATACTGTTGATATTGAATCTTGAATTCTCATCCTCCACTTTAACCACAAGTGCGGTATCCGGACCGAAATCCATTGTAACAGGCAGCAGCGCCTCCCGCACGTCCGTATATGAATACTTCCTGATCTCCCTGAGGTAGCGCGAGCTGAGCACCTGCCCCGATCTGGCGACAAGCGAGGCCCTCTGGGCATTGGCCCAGTTGGATAATGATGAAGAGTCGATATACACCTCGTAGACAAAATCCACCACGAGCCCCACGAGGATGCTGACAAGCAGCAGGGTGATTATGAGCGCGGAGCCGCGTTCGTTTGACAGTAAATATTGAATGTTGAATATTGAACTTTTATTCACAGTCTTTCCCTTACAGTCGCATAAAATACCGGCGGTGGAGCAGGGGAGTCCGCCGGGAAAGCTTTATCCGCGATACCTTCAGGAAGTATTCCGCACAGCATATCGACGTCTTTTTGAACTTCACTTTCCGTTACTTCCTGCAACAGAGGCATATTTCCGATATCAAATCGCTTTATAAAGGTTTTCCGGCGGACTCCCCTGCATGTTCATGCAATATTAAGGTTTCCATTACAGTTGCATGAAGACACAGCCTGCACCCTCTCACAACCGCCTGCCCACTTTAGGCCTTGCGTATTCCGTGAGTTTCACCATCCTTCCGTTGTCATCGAATTCTATGGTGACCCTGACGACATCCGGCAATCGTCCTGTATCCGCGGTGTCCCATGTCTTCACCCACTTGTTATTGAAAAGAGTTTCAACGGTAAAGCCCTCGATACCCTCGACAACTTCCATGGTATAGCCCTTTGAGGAAAGCAGCGGCATGGCCTCCGTTTTCTTAAGGATCAGCCGCCCGTCTTCCTTCTCCACGTAATATGAAACGGTACCGGGATTGTTTCCCCTGAAAGAGTATGCCGTCAATTCCAGCGATGATGCATTACTGCCGAATATATCCCTGTCCCTGATCACGAAGGCCGCTTTAACCGTTGCATTATCGCCTGTATCATCAACGGCGCGGGGACTTTTCAGTATGGCGGCCTCGATCTCCCTCCTCATCATGTCCAGGGCGGTCCTTGCTTCATGGTACTTGAGGGATACACCGTCGAATCTGTCCACGGCGCGCTGAACCGAGAAAAACGAACTGTAAAGCGCCCCGAGCACTATGGTGAGGAGGGCGAGGCTGATGAGGACTTCAATAAGGGTGAAGCCCTCACGGTCCGAACTTAAACGATACAGTTGTTTCATGGATTCGGAATTTCTTTCTTAAAGGCAAGCCCGGTGAGGGTTACCTTTTTATCATCCCCCCGTATAACGGTTTTCAGCCTGACGATACCGGAGTCTCCCGCATCCAGCACCTTGTTTTCATACTTGAAACCGGTGTTTTCAATGGTGCCGCTGGAGTCTTTCTGTATCTCCTCGAGCTCGTACATCTTTTCCTTTGCCATCAGGTACATCCGGGTCGTGACGGTATTTTCATACATGACATCCGCATGGTAATTCACCGTGTGGAGTATCACCGTAACGGTTATCCCGATAATCGCAAGCGCGATCATGATTTCCAGGAGGGTAAAACCCTGCTTTTGAAGACTGAAAATTTTCAAAGCTTTTGCCTTTGAATTTTCCTTACAGTTGCATAAAATACCGGGCGGACCCCTCTGCGCGTTCATGCAACATTAAGGTTTTGAATGCCGTTGAACGTCTCATTAAAGCACATATCCCTTGTAAATCCTCGCCCTGCCGTTTAAAGGATTGAACTTCACCGTGTACCCGGCCTTGTCTTTCATTAGATGCAGCGTCAGGGGCTCTTCAGGTCCGAGGGGACCGAAGCTCAGGGCGACCTTCCCGTAAGAAACCTCTCCGGCGGAGGGGATAACAACGTCCCTGAACATAACATCATCTTTAAGTTTGAAACTGCGTGACTCATGAGTGCTTTCAAAACTCCACGAGTCGGTCTCAAGATCGATTTCAACTACATAGGTCTGCTTTCTGGCCGCTGCCTCATCATAGATATACCGCAGGGTGTTGCCTATGCGCTTTGCCTCGGATTTCAACGCCCTTTCGCCCGTATCCCACAGAGAAGGCATCACCAGCGCCGTGGTAAGGGATATGATGAAGATAACAACGAGCAGTTCGATTAAAGTGAACCCATGGTCCCCCGCGGTGCGGGGAATCGATATATTACATCTCCGAACTGACAATATCAGCATCGTATTTCTCCCCGCCCGGGCGGCCGTCGGCGCCATAGGAGATAATTTCGTAATCGCTGTCGGTGCCGGGGGAGATATAGACATACTCGTTGCCCCACGGATCAGGCCCTATGCTCTTTTTATCCAGATATCCGCCCGGTTTGTAGTTTTCGGGGATACGCCCGGTTACAGGCGGGGATATCAGCGCCTGAAGCCCCTGTTCCGTGGAGGGGTAAAACCCGTTGTCCATTTTAAAGAGTTTCAGGGCGGTCTCGAAGTTCTTTATCTGTATCTTCGCCTCTGTAACCCTGGCCTCATCCGTCCTGCTCATGAGACGCGGCACCACAAGGGCCGCCAGGATGCCGATGATGATCACCACCACCATCATCTCTATGAGGGTGAACCCCCCCGTTCCGTCAGGCTTTCCGGCGGTTCTCAGCATTGATCGGCTCTCCTGTTTCCATTGCCCGGCATCATTTAATTATAACGCGATTGCATCTCAATAATACAATATATCCCGGGACCGCCCCTGCGGTTGCATGAAAATACCGCCCGCGGACTCTCCCGCCGGATTTATGCAACATTAACCTTAAGCTTAACTTGATGCTGCGCAGGCGGGCAGGGGGCGACCCGTCACCCGCTCAACAACCTGAACTTTTCGGTGTACCGCAGTACAGTCCATACAAAAGCGGAATGGCTCCATGTCAGGGGCGAGACGGAGAGAGGGTTTCCGTTTAAAGGGTGCACTTGTTCCGCAAGCACACCGGAGGGAAGCGCATTCTTCACGCACCACTGAAGATACGGAACGGCCCTGCGGAGTTCCCGAAGGCTTCCGGCACGGCAGATCAGGTACTCCCCAAGCCACAGCGTTGATATGAACCATGGATTGCCGGCGACCTCCGGAGGACAGTCCGAGGGTCTCTGATAAATATCATTTTCATACCTGGCACAACCCTCGACAGGGGTTTTCAGCCAGAGTCTCCTGTGTATCGCTTCCATGGTTTCAACTATTCGCGGGTCCCCGGCGGGCATTGCCCCGAGGATGGCCGGCCCGGACTGGCTGACATCAATCACTTCATCGAGTTCATAACCGTTGCCCTTTCTGTAACCGGAGCGGGCATACCTCTTCAGGCCGGTGTGATACAGATGCCTGTCGAGTCCCTCCTTCATCCGGTCCGCCGCTTCCTCATATTCTCCCGCGGGGGAGGCATCCCGAAAGAGCTTCGCAAAATTCGACGCGGCCCTGAGCCCGGCAATCACCGCCGCAACGGTGAAGGCGTGCACCCCGAAACGCTCCTCCCACAGGTCGTAACACGGAAGCGGCAGCAGGGTGGCCGGGTCGCGGTGGGCCATGAGAAAACCGGCCGACTTTTTTATGAGCCCGTCGTAAAGGGTCCTGATGAATTCTATGTCTTTCGAACTCTCGTAGTGTATCCAGAGCGCCCACAGGATCAACGCGGTTGAATCCTCCTGTATGGGCAGGACCTCCCTGCCGTCCACCAGCCACGGATGCCAGTTGCTGGCCAGTGAACCGTCGGGATTGTAATGCTGGAAGAGATACCCGTTTTCCGATATGACGCGGGAGCAAAAGTCGAAAAACTTCATGCAGACGTGGGTGTAACCCGCCTTTGCCAGGGCGGCCGCCGCAAAGGCGCCGTCGCGGCCCCACATGTACGAATACGTGTCTTTCCCAAAGCGGACTATATCCGAGTCATTTGCCGCTATTATCGCCCCGCGGTTGTCGATCTGCGTCCTCAGGATCAGCAGGCTGCGGTTGAAAATGTCGGTGACGCTGCGGGGCAGGTCCGCGAATGACCTGGCTTCCTTTCCGACCCATGCCCCCCAGTAATCGGATGTCCGCCTGATGAGTTTCCCCGGGGTCTTATCCATGACCTCGCGGTTGAGCCGGGCCACCTCATTGTAATGCGTACCTGCGGCAATCCAGTAAAAACACCCTTCATTACCGCAGGCGGGCAGGTGCAGCCGTATCCCCACGGCGGAGTCGGCGGAGCCCCACGAAATGCGGCTCCCGCTGAGCTCGCCGTCCCGGGAGTTTTTCCATATACCTTCCTTTTCCGGCGCATCCCTGTCACCGCAGGCATAGTGCTCGACACCATGCCCGTCGGTTGTGCGGCAATTGATAAGAAAGTAGCGGTTGGCCTTGTAATGGATGATGGATCGTGTCCGCGGGTCGAAATAAGCCGTATCCCCTATGTCATTGCCGTAAAGATGAAAGTCGTGACGGAAAAAAAGCCTTACCTCGCGCTCCTCCCGCCGCAGGTTTTTCACCTCTATCTTCTTGATATATACATCCATGTCCACATCCACGACGTCACTGCAATGCAGTTCAATGTCAAGGGATCTGTTTTTCAGAAAAACACCGGTGACAAGGCTGTCATCATGATATTTCAGACTTTTTTCCCATTCCGGGCCCATCCAGGAGAGGCGTCCATCCACCCACACGCCGAAACGGAACGGTTCCCCCTTTGAATGGTTCTCCTGGCCTATAAGGGGAAAGTACACATCCCTGATCCGGTAATCGGAATCGAAATTAAAGAGAAGGTTGCCGTTGCTTACAGGTATATCCTTAGGCATGTCTGCCCGCCATCTCACCGTGACCTGAATGTTTATCATGACAACTCTCACACGGCCCGCCGTTCCGGCCGCCGATTACACCATGATACAGTTCCGAATACTTGCGGGCCATGCTTGCTATGGAGAAATGCCTTCTTACATGCATCCGGCACTCACGGCGGTCGATACCGTCCGTGCGGCCGGCCGCCTTGAGCATGGCATCCATGGAATCCGCCACAAACCCTGTTTTCCCGTCCGCTATTATCTCGGGAACCGATCCCCTGTTCAGCGCTATGACCGGCGTGCCGCATGCCATGGATTCGATCAGGACGAGACCGAACGGCTCTCCCCACTGTATGGGAAACAGGGTCGCCCGCGCATGCAGGTACCACAGTTTTTTCTGTTTGGTGGTGATCTCCCCGATGTAGATAATCTGCCTGTCGCACTCCAGCAGCGGCCTCATCACCCTTTCATAATAGTCACTGCCCGCGGAATGCCCGCCGGCATCAACGAATAAATCGATCGAGTCTTTCAACCCTGCGAAAAACTCCCTGTCTGCCGGCTTGTTCTGGACACAGCCTGCAATGATAAGCTTGGCGCCCGTCTTCCTGGCAATCTCTATGGCCCTGTCCTGTCCCTTGTCACGGGTCACCCTGCCGATGCTGAACAGATATCCCCTGTTGTCCCGGCGCTCTCCGGCAGGGTATTCCTCAACGTCGATTCCATGGTGGACGACGTTCTCCGCATTGACCAGGCCATTGTACTGCTTCTTCTGATATTCGCTTATGGCGACACAGGTTACGAGGGGGGATGACAGCATGGGACTGCACCACCGCTGGAAGGAGCCGCCCAGCAGGCTGTCTTTCGTGGACACGTGAAGGGTCATTACAATCGGTATATGCAGGCTGGATACGCTGTCATAAACAAATTCAACCGCCTTTGCATCATGCATGTGAATGACATCGATGTCGCCCATGCCCGCCCTGTACAGGGCATTCGAAAGATGCATATTCACGGCCTGTCGCCGCTGCGCGGTATCGGGGCTGCAATAATCGCCGATGCTGTGACCGACGGTCACGTAATGCTCACCCGCAACCCCGGAATCACCCGAGCAGGCGACAATCGACCTGTGACCTGAAGAGTGAAGGCCTTTGTCTATGTTATAGATAACTGTTTCAATAGGACCGTACCCGAGGTCCCGCCTGACCGGCCGGTTCAGTGTAGCCACATGCAGCACCGTAAGCCTTCCATGCTCCGTGTTTACCGCCATTGCAAGACCCTCCGTTCCGGTCCATGAATCAATGATCACGTTCAAACAACAAAAAGCCCCGCAGCTTTAAAGGCCGGGAGGCTTCCCCAACTCCGTCGGTTGCACATCAACTATAACATAACCGGAAACAATTAGTTGGGGAGCCCGCACGGTTCACGGCGCCGTTACAAAATCAGAGCGTTCCCTGCCCTGACAACCACACACTGAAGACCCCCGCAGCCTGCCTTGCCCGTTTATACAACATTAACCTTACAGCGGCATAAAAATGCCGCCCGCGGGCAGGGGAGTCAGGCGGAAAAGCTTTATCTGCGATACCTTCAGGAAGTATTCCGCACGGCATATCGACATCCTTTGGAATTTCACTCTCCGTTACGTCCCGCAATAAAGACATATTTCCGATATCCCATCGCTTCATAAAGGTTTTACGGCGGACCCCCCTGCCGGCTTGTGCAACATTAAGGTTAAGGTCAAGACCGATGTTTTGGTATTTTTAATCGGACTCGGATAATATAGTATGAAAGAAATAAGAGGACGGTATCCATGAGAAACAGAAGGCCGTTTAAAGTCAAAAAAGACACGGCAAAGCCGGTTGCGGATATTGTGAAGGAACTGAAGCAGGACCGTTCCGCGTCCGCCGATTACCGGCGGCGGTCCCTTGAAATCCACGGGCTTATCTGCGCAAAATGCGGGAGGGAGTTTGATTCCGGCAACCGGCATCTACTTACAGTCCACCACAGGGACGGAAACCGCTGCAACAATCCCCCCGACGGGTCAAACTGGGAGAATCTCTGCGTATACTGTCATGACGACGAGCACGGCAGGGACATCCTCGGGGACTATTTCAGTTCCGGCAAGGGAGAATAGTTCAACCTGTTATGGAGATAAACTATACCGCCATCATAGGCCTCGTTGCCGGAGTGTGTACAACCGCTTCTTTCCTGCCGCAGGTGGTAAAAACCATGAGGACGAGGGAAGCAAAAGACCTCTCAATGACAATGTATCTCGTTCTGGCGGCGGGCATTTTCTTATGGATAATTTACGGGATACTGATAGAATCCCTCCCCGTGATTTCAGCGAATGCGGTCTCTTTCGTACTGGCAACCATCATATTGATTCTCAAGATCAGATACGGCTGAGCAGAGCCTGGTGTATCCTGTGCCCGGCCCGGGGTTTCAAGCCCGCCGGTCAGACAACTTCACGGGCATGCTTCCGAGGAGTATGCCGGCCCCTCATTCCGCCAGCAGCTTACAGCCCTCTTGATGGATACTATTTCCCATCTTCCCTCGTTGTTTTTTCTCAATTTTATACGTTGAATATCTCCACGCACCGAGTCATCGGCAAAGCCGTCCCTTATAAGATTTATTTCGATATTCACAGGGGTTTCGATATTGTCGGCGCTGAATTCATAGGATATTTTCTTTAAATCGGACAATTCAAAGAGGTTGAACACGTAAAGTTCCGGCCTGCCAACCCAGTCCAGGCCGTCATCATAGGCCTTCCCTATTTTTTTGTTAAATGTGTCTGTCTCCACATCTTCCCACGATTTCACGGTTACGGATGTATTTGATGTGCACGACACGGAAAACAATACCGTAAAGAAAAACAACAGAACCGTCTTCATGCGATTTCTCATAAAGCTATCCGGATTTTAATCTGTCAGCCACTTTTTGTTTAACGTCCGGCAGTTGATTCTTGAGATTCCTGCCCGGACAGGCGGTCCTGGTGGTGCCTCCCGGCACGTTGAAATGGCCGTAAATACTGTTTTCATCCAGTTTGTATGTATTACACCAGTCCGTCAGGACACTCACAAGCGCATCTATCTGGGTTGCCGATGGAACCTCTGTTTCAAAATTCCCGACAACACATACACCCAATGATGCATGGTTGGCCCCCCTGGCATGGGCGCCCTGTATCGTCTCAGGCCGTCCGTCGACAACGCTGCCGTCCCCCTCTATGACTTTATGATAGCCTATCTGGCTGAAGCCCCTCTGTCTATGCCATCTTTCCATATCGGCCTTTTTTGTGGTTATCCTGTTGGTTGCTGAATGATGAACGACTAATTTACGTATTTTCATGGTATCAATTCAGGTTACCCGGAGGATTAACCTTAACCCTGCTGTTGCCGGTTTATGCAACATTAAGGGTTATAGTATAACAAAAAACCGTTTATTCAACGTTACAGTTGCATGAAATACCCGAGGCGGAGCAGCCGGTTTATGCAACATTAAGGTCAAGGTTCAATATGCAACTGTGACTTCCGGGTGCAGACCTTTGCACATGCCTCGCATCCGATGCAGTTACCGGGATTTGCCACGGACATCACCTTGTTGCCCATATCGTCTCCGAACTCATCATCCCCCTCAAACGGCTTCTCTATGAGCTCAAGCACATCCCTTCCGCAAACCTTGTAACACCTGCCGCATCCAATGCATTTCTCGGCGTCGATGGATTCAATAAACCTCGGGGTCCAGGTGTCCCCGCCCCTTGTGTAACAGACAACCTGCTGCATGATTCCTCCTTTCCTTACGCTATCGCCTCTCCATCCTCTTCGCCCGTCCTTATCCTCACGGCGGCCGTTACCGGTGATACGAATATCTTGCCGTCACCGTGCTTGCCGGTCCGGTTCACACTGATTAACGACTTTACGATCTTGGTGACCACATCATCCGGCACTATGACCGTAAGCAGTCTCTTGGGCACATAGAGAGCGACTTTCGGCAGTGTATGCTCAAGGGCATATGTCGAAGGTGTGGGCTTCAGTCTGGCGGATGTGCAGAAGCTCTCCGGCATCTCGGAGTCCATCTCCGCGCACATGGCGCCCTTCTGCTTGCCCCTGCCGTCGACGCTCTGTATGGTGAGCGAGGGATAGCCCAGTTCCTCAAGCGCCTGCTTTGTCTCCGGCAGCTTGTCCCTCCGTATGATTGCCGTGATCTCTTTCATAGTCCCGCCTCCCCCGTCCTGACGGTATAGGCGCTGTCCACCGGGCTGACGAATATCTTGCCGTCACCGATAAACCCCGTCTTTGCCTTTGTCTGTATCAGGTCGATCACCTTTCTTTCATCCTCGTCGTCAACCACTATCATCAGCAATGTCTTGGGGAGTTCATCGTAATGCACCGGTCCTACCTGCAGCCCCTTCTGTTTTCCCCTTCCGAACACCGGCATCTTCGAGACCGACGGAAATCCGGCCCCCTCCAGCGCCAGCACCACTTCCTGTTCCTTTTCCGGCCTTATGAAGGCCCTGATCATCTTCATATTACCTTCCTCCTTTTTATGTTACGAATGACTGTTAATCGCCTTTTTAAGCCACGGAGGCGGCGAGGTCTTCAGCTTCTCAAGGAGCAGTTTCAGCGCCTCCTCAATCGGCACCGCACCCTTTACCTTCAGGGGCATCATGCCCCTTTTTACAAGCCTTGCCGCGGACGGCCCGCCTATCTCCGTCAGGTATACGATCCTGCAGTCGGACAGTTTCCCGACCTTCTCCTCCACCCTTTCATCATGCACCTGTCCCATCCCCTTTGTCCCTTCAACGGCAGTATCCCTGCCTTCCGCGAATTTTCTCATTTCAATGAATTTATAGCCGTCCCTTGTCAGCTCGTAAACCGCAAACATTCCACACCTGCCGAAATGCTCATTGACATTGACACCGTCGGTTGTTGCAAATGCGACCTTGATCATCAGTGCACCCCCTTCATAAGCAAATTTGCCGTATCATTAATCATTGACAGGGTTCCCATGTAGCCGATGGTGATCCTGGTCGTATATCCCAGGATTTTGTACACGGGGAATCCCATCTGGTACAGCGGCACCCCGAGCCGTGCGGCCGTGTCTTCGGCATGAGAGTTTGAAATCAGCAGGTCGAAATCCCCCCTTACCGAAAACAGGTCTCCGATGACGATCTTTTTTGCAATGGCCGTACCTGCAGGCCGCGGGGAATACGGAAGCACGGCAAGCTCTATATCCACGGCCATTTCTCTCAGCCATGCCGAAGTCTGCACGGCAAGGTCGGGCTCAAGCGCTGTGCAGACCTTTTTGCCGCTCAGGTAAAAATGGGCGTCCCTCATCCCGTCAACCAGCATATCCCTCTGCCTCATGTATCTCCGGCCGACCGGCCTGCCGCTCAGGGCGGAGAGTATCTTCATAAGCGCATCCGTGCCCCGGAGCCCTGCAACGCTCTCCAGGACAATATATTCAATCCCGTATTTTTCATAAAGCAACCGGGCCGGCGATTCCATGCTCATACCTATTGCGAGCGTAAATACGGAGCCGCTCATCCCTTCTATCTCGGAGAGCTTCGCGCCTCCCGATGACAGGGCGGAAAAGCCGGGCCGGCTGCCGTCCAGCGAGGAGAGGTCCGGCAGAATAACGGGCCTCAGTCCGAACGACTCGACAATCTCCCTGAGTTCCGTAAAATCCGCCGGCGTCAGGTGCGCCCCTGCAAGCACATTTATCTTACCCCTCATATCACACCGCCTCTCCGCCCGCGGCTTTACAGTCTCCCGCAAAACCGCCTCCGTGGCCGCTGAATACCCCTTCTCCATCCCGCCTTCATAATCCGGCGCCGGAATATGAATAATCCTGAATTTTGAATTTTGAATTTTGAATTTTGAATTTTGAATCCTGAATCCTGAATCCTGAATTTTGAATTTTGAATTTTGAATTTTGAATCCTGAATCCTGAATCCTGAATTTTGAATCTTGAATTTTGAATCTTGAATTTTGAATTTTGAATTGTTTTATTACACCCGGGATATCGTCACCCTTGACCTCTGAAAGCCCGGAAGTGAGTATCCCTACCAGGTCGGGATATTGCTTTTCAATAAGTTCCCGCACAACCCTCACCACACTGTCATCCCCGCCCATTACAACATCTTCAGTAAAGAGTTTTGTGCTCATGAGGGCGACGGGCTCCCTGTAGTGTTTTGTCATAAGCACCTTTGCAAGGAAACCGCATCCCTGGGCCCCGTGAATCACGGGAACCGCCCTGTCTATTCCCTGCAGGGCGATCGCAGCCCCGATAGTCTGTGAGTGCTTCAGGGGATTGATGGAGATGCCACGATCCTCCTTTATTTCCCTCCTTACCAGGGGGGGATTAAGGGGGGTGAAAAACCTGATGCTGTTGCTTATCTGTTCGGCAAGGGTTACAAGGCCGTCATAGCCGGCATATGCAGTGTGCCTCTCCTGGTTCACGTCCACAAAGGGGAAACCTTCCTTCATGGCAAGATAAAGGTTCCTGCCGCCTGCAACGAGGATGTCCGCATTGTTCCGCCTCATGAGCCTCCGCAGGCCGGCGGGACTCACATCCTCCACAAGCGGGGCATCAGTACCGAGGATGGCTTTCATCTTTTCCTCGTCCTCGAACGTGCTCTTTTTTGTGCCCGCTGCGACTATCCTTATGCCGAGATCAAGAAGGGCCGAGATAAAAGACCAGCTCTTGACACCCCCGGTATACAGAACCGCCTTCATGCCCCTGAGGTGTCGATACGGCTTCAGACGCGCCGCAAGCTTTTTTTCTTCTCTATTAATGATGGATTCGATATTGTTCATCAATTTCGGATTTTGAGTTTCGGATTTTGAATTTTGAATTTTGAATTTTGAATTTGATGCTATCAGCCTCAACGCCTTCGACATCTCCGTCTTGCCGAAAAATGAGACCTCAACATAAGGTATGCCGTATCTCCTTTCCATTTCCCTTGCCACGTTGATAAGGGCGCGGCTGCATACGACCACATTCAGCCCGGCCCTGTGTGCATATGTTATCTCTTCAAATGTTGAGTCACCGGTAATCCTTGAAAGCACCCGTATGCCGGCTTCTTCAAGAAGCGGCTCAACATTCCACAGGTCTCCTGCAATGTTGTATTCGCCGATAAGATTTACAGTTGCACCGGATGATGGGGAATCATGCGCGGGCTCGCCTGTGCCTATCACATAATCAAGCAGCACCTCGCCGGCTATCCTGTTTCCGAGGTTTTTGGGGCCTGCAAAACCGGGGGCGTTAACAGGTATGACTCTCACACCGCAAACTTCCCCGGCCTTTCTGCAGACAGCCTCGATGTCCTCCCCGATAAGTCCGCTGACACACGTGGCGTGGACAAAGATCGCCTTTGGACTTACCGCCCTGTTTGTCTCGATGACGGCCTTCAGGAGTTTCTCCTCCGAGCCGTAGATTATATCCATTTCATCCATGTCGGTTGTAAAACCCATCCTGTGCAGGGACGCCTCCACATTTGACAACGTGCCCCTTCCTTCCCATGAATTGCCGCAGCAGGCAATGGGCCCGTGGACGATATGGGCGGTATCGGCTATGGGCTGAAGCACTATCATCGCCCCGTCGAAGGCGCACGATTCCCCGCCCCTGCTCCTGCAGGGCTTGTCCTTTTTGTCCGTGCTGCAGCCGTTTTCAAGGAGACTGTTTATATGGGTCATACAGCTTATCCCTTTATTAATTGAACAACAAGATATGTGTTAACCAAGCAAATAGCATACCCGTCGGCAAGTTATGATTTTTCAAAGAACCGCAGTAATCCTGCAGGAACCGATTGACACAATAGTGTAGCCTTTGCAACATTTTTGTCCGACCCGGAAACAGCTTGAAAGAACAAGGCGTTTGAGTTGCGTTTCCCCATACCGGTGATTCAACCCGGACCGGACGTCGCAAGTTCCGTAATTTTCATCCGGGCTCCGGTATCGGCCTCGTCTCGATTCATCCGGCATCGTTCCCTGCCCGCGACAGTCATAGAACAACCCGGGTTCGACAGTCGTAGTAAAACAAAAGCTGATTCAGCGAATAAAAACAAGGAGTTAGAGTGATGTCGGATTTTTGGCGTGTTACTACAGGATCAACCCCTCAAATTGACCTTATAGAGCTTTGGTGGATGAGGAATATTCAATCTTTTCAATATGTTAGACTGTTCCGGGGTCAGTTCAGTGCGCTGTACAATACGTCCATCTTTTGATTGAAATTTTCCAAGATGCATACGCTCCATAGCAGCTCTGATCCGATCCCAGGGCATCCCTGTTTGACGCTCTGCAATACGTACCAGTACAAGGGCAAGAAAGCAAAGGAGCACATGAGCCCTGATCCTCTCATCCTTGCGATGATAAACAGGCCTGAGCTCCAGCGTGCTCTTAAGGGTCCGGAAGGCCCTCTCCACCTCCAACAGTTGCTTATATCCAAGCGCTGCATCCTCGGCACTGAGGCTGTCGTCACTGGTGGAAGGTCTTCCTTAACCATCTGTACAGTCTTCATATCCTGCGTATTACCCGGAAGCACCCAGCATCTCACCGGTATGCCTTCCTTCGTTACTGCCAAACCAATGACCACCTGTGGAAGATCTCCCCTCTTGTCTTTGGAATGTCCATACCTCCTGAGCCCTTCTTCGTCTTCTTCCTCAATCTCCATATATGTGCTCGTGGTATCGAAGAATACAAGGTCCACCTCAA
>JALSHG010000054.1 GCA_026982355.1 Thermodesulfovibrio sp. | reverse complement strand
ATTGACGTCTATAAAAAACTGCCCCGCACCAACTGCGGAAAATGCCCGGCCGGCACCTGCATGGCCTTTGCGGTGCAATTCCTCCGGGGAGCCGTCTCCTTGTCCGATTGCCCGGCGCTTGATGGAAAGTCGGCGGGAAATATCCTGTCAATGCTTCCGGATACAGGCGACTGGAAAGAAAGGAGACTTGAGGAGTTATTCCGGGATGTCTCCGCAATGGACTTTTCCGGTATCGCCCGATGTTCAGGCGCGGAATACAACGGCGGTTTTCTGAAAATAAGATATATGGGCCGGGAGATTGCACTGGACCGTTCGGGTTTCAAGGAAGAAATGGATGTATTGGACAAGCTCCTTGTCCTGATGTATCTGAAAAACCGCGGCGCCGGCTCGCCGTGCGGCAAATGGGTTGCATTCAGGGATCTGAAGGACGGGCTGATCAGGGCGGAAAGCTTTCACGGCGCATGTGAAGTCCCCCTTGCAAAGATGTTCGAGCACGATACGGAACGCTTCCTGGACAGGTTGAGCGCGATGGGTGCTGAAAGGGCCGGGGGATTTTCAGCGGATTGCAGCCTTGTTATATACCCCCTGCCCCGGATACCGTTTCTCGTGCTTCTGTGGCACGGAGACGAGGAGTTCGGGCCGGAATGCAAGCTGCTCACGGACCCGGCGGCTGTGGATTTTCTTGATATCGAGGCCCTGCTCTACCTCGGCATGGCACTCGTACGGGCGGTGAGGTAATGGCGCGCCCAGGAGGAGTCGAACCCCCAACCTACGGATTCGTAGTCCGGCGCTCTGTCCAGTTGAGCTATGGGCGCATATAAGGTTACAACACGGACCGTTACAGGAGCTTCTTCTTGGCCCTGTTGTATTCATCGAATGTGATCAGTTTCTTTTCATACATCTGAGCCAGTTCCGCAAGGGCTTTGACATTGTCGGGCTTCTGTCCGGCCAGTTGGCGGGGCTGGCCGGGGGGAAGCCTTTTTATTCTTTGACTGACCGGTGAATCGGTGATCCTGAAGCTCGCCACCCCGCCTAAAAAGCTTACTTCGACGGTCTTCCCCTTCAGGGAATCCCCTGTGATGTCTTTAAGCGCCTTCATGTCCGACTTCAGGTGTCTGTAGAACCAGTAGCCGCCTGTGAAAAGGCCCAGAATGCCGAGTATCATCCATACCATATGATTGATTATTCCGTAGAAAAAAAGCACGAGCACCCCTATGCCCCCGATCAGAAGCACATGTGTGACCAGGATCAGGAACACGGTCAGGATGTTGCTGTAAATTGTATTCTCAGATAGTTTCATGCCCGTTTTTTTCCGTTCTCGACTCCTTGGTTATCCTTAAGGTTGCATCAGAACATTGCCGTTTCATGCAACATTAACCTTACGGTGGCATAACATCCAGCCGGCGGTGCAGAGGAGTCTGCCGGGAAAGCTTTATCCGCGATACCTTCAGGAAATATTCCGCACGGCATATCAACGTCTTTTTTGATTTCACTTTCCGTTATTTCCTGCAACAATAACATATTCCGATATCCAATCGCTTGAGGCTCTTGCAAAAGTCCTCTGTCCGTCACCTCGAACGGAGAGAGGTCTTATAACTCATCGATACCAAAAGATTTCTCCCTTCGGTCGAAATGACATATGTAAGCATTTTCACACTTTTGCAAAAGGCTCGCTTTATAAAGGTTTTCCGGCAGACTCCTCTGCGCATTTATGCAATATTAAGGTTAAGGTTGTTTTTTTATTGCCTCTACGAATGTTAATGCATAGCGTTCATGCTGAAAAGAGTGTATGGTTGGGAAATTTATATAAAGCCATCCCCATTTCCTCCCCGGCCTGGGAAATATCTTTTTGTCTTTCTCATATATGGCCACCCCGATGGCCGGGTTTTTCGGGTCATTGGAAGCGGACGTGATTATCTGCCCGCTCATCTTGAAATCGGGAAGAAAAGGACCTGTCTTGATTGTCAGGTCCGAGCCGGGAATCCTGAACTCATCCCCGATGGCCACGGTGAACTCCCGCGAGCTGTTTTCTTTCTTGTCTTCAACGCTGAATTTCACGCCGGTCCACCGGTCTTTCACTTCCGGAGGCACGACCACCTGCATTTCCGTCTTTTTATCCATGTTCCCATGACCCGGCATTGAAGCCGGAGCCTTCATCCCATACGCCGGTGACTCCGTTTTCTGAGGAGCGGCAGGCTCCTCTTTTTCCCTGCATGCCCCGAATGAGAACAGAACAACAGTGATGAAGATTGCTGAAAGGGCCTTTTTCATTAAATTTTCCTCCCGGTGATAAAGTGTTTGTTATTATTATTTCCGCACTGCCCTGCCCGTCTTAGGGGTCACGCTGCGGGCAACGCTGCCGTTTCAGTGGCGGAGAGGCAGGGATTTGAACCCTGGGTGGGGTTTGACCCCCACAACCGCTTAGCAGGCGGCTGCCTTAAACCGCTCGGCCACCTCTCCGGAACATAGTGACTTGAAAGAAATATATCGGATGGTTAAGCGTTTCCACCTGATACCGCGCACTTTCGGCCACCTATGAATATTACCCAAATACGGTTTGATTTGTAAAGTGAGTCGGAAGGATTATACCGGATTTCCGTGAAGTTTATACTGCTGTCCGGGACAGGCTCTTTTAAATAATGTTACATTTATAATTCCTTGTCTGAAAAATGAAAATATGAGATTATATTCCGTCTCCGCGAGCAACAGAACTTTCTACGTTGCCCGTTTTCCGGGATTGCTGACAAGTTTCCTTATGGTCTTTTTCAGTTCGCTGAGATCGGATGATTTCACTATGTACGCCTCGGATGCCCAGACGGCAAAGTCATCCCTGTAGTCATAGGCCGTGGACATTATAATGGGAATATCAGGGCGTTGCTCCTTCATCTTTCTCAGGAGGCTTATTCCGTCGATGTCCGGCATGAGTATGTCCAGGGTGACAATATCCGGATTCTCCTTTTCAAACTTCTCCAGGGCGTCTTTGCCTGTGCTGGCAATCACCACATCATATCCTTCCTCCTCCAGTTCTTCCTTGTAAAGCCGCTGTATATTCAGATCATCATCGACAATAAGAAGCTTCATGTTTTCCCTCCTCTTTTTAAACGTTACTAAACTATCCCTGCAGTTGCACTCAACCATCACCGGCGGGCAGGAGAGCCCTGCCGTCTTTATACAACATCATCTACGTTTGCCTGTTGTTATTCTCCAGCGGCAGGTAGATTCTGAAGGCCGTGCCGCTGCCCCACACGCTCTCAACCTTGATTTTGCCGTTGTGCTCCTGGATGATCTTATGGGTAACGGCCAGGCCGAGACCCGTACCCTCGGGTCTTGTTGTGAAAAAGGGGTTGAAGATACTCTTGAGGTCTTCCTCTTTAATGCCGCAACCGATGTCCAGGACTTCGATAACCGCCTCGTTCTCCTCCTGTCTCGTTCTCACGGTGATTGTCCCCTGATATGTCGCCTGGTTGGCGTTCGCGATGATATTCAACACGGCTTCCTTTATCCTGTCAGGGTCTATGAGGCTCATGACAGGGGTCTCGGACAGCTCCTTTTTGAGTATGTTCTGTTTCTGGTTTATTTCGGGTGTAATGAAATCGGTTATGTTGTTTATGACTTCATTAATGTCCACTCTGGTTTTCATGATCCTTGAGCTTTTTACAAAACCCAGGATCTCCTTCAGGATGTTTTCGAGCCTTGAAACTTCATTGACGATTATCTTTGCATATTCCCTGTTGTCGTCGGTGAGCTTTTTCTCGAGCCTACGCGCAAACCCTCCTATGGAGATGAGGGGGTTTCTTATCTCGTGGGCAACCCTTGCAGCCAGTTCCCCGAGGGCGGCCATTCGTTCGGAATGGGCGACTCTTTCCCTCAGTGTGCGAAGTTCCGTTATGTCCCGCGAGATATGAACTGTTCCGACAAAGTTTCCCGCTGAATCGAAAATGGGCGAGTTCGAGACAACAAATGTCCCGTCAAGATTCGGATCGTCAAGCTCTCCCACAAAGGGCTTCCGGGAGTTTATCGACCGGCAGTGGGGGCATTTCTCCCAGGGCTTGTCCTTGCCGTGGAATACGCCGTAACACTTCTTGCCGATGATCTCTTCTTCGGGCTTGCCCAGTTTCCTGACCACGGCCTGGTTTATGCGCATTATGGTGCAGTCCTTTTCGGTAAAGTAGACCATGTCCGAGATCGATTCGAAAATGTTTTTAAGTTCCGACTGCGCGAGGGCGACACTTTCGAAGAGTCTTGCATTCTCTATGGCCGATGCAATATGGCTTGAAAAGCCCATGAGGAACTGCAGGTCTTCGTCCTTAATGGGCCTGCCGGTGAAAATATTGTCGACCCAGATCAGGCCGATCACCTTGTCTCTCGACATAAGGGGCACGACCCCGAAGGCCTCGGCCCCCAGCATCTGGATGAGGTAAGGGCTTACTATTGGTTCAGTCCGGGCATTCTGAATGTTGAAGGGTTTCTTCATCCTGATGCACCGGCAGAGTATGCAGTCCCCGTCGAGGTTGACGCTCAAACGCTGGCTTAACTTGTCAAGGTGGGAGTCCAGATGAAAGGGGCTGTTTTCTATTTCTTCAATAATGTCTCCCAGGCTCTTGCCCTCCATGTCAAGCCATATATTGTTTGCCTCCTCGGGGCTTGCAGGGCCCACCCCCATGGTTCCCTTGAGCATGTTCTGCGATTCGTCAACGAGAAAGAGTATCGCCCTGTTGAACCCCAGCCCGTCACCCATTGTAACCACGGTAAGCACCATCTTCAGGAGTTTGTCCAGCTCAAGCGTGCTCCTCACAACGGAGTTTATGAAAAACAGCCTTGACAGTTCCTGATTTTTTCGTATCAGCTCCTTTTCGACCAGCTTTTTCTCCGATATATCCCTGGATATGCCGCTTATCCCCGTGACGTTTCCCGATGAGTCCAGTATGGGCGACAGCGTAAGGCTGATTTCGATCAGCCTGCCGTTCTTTGTCTGCCTTATTGTCTCGATATTTCTCAACGTCTCTTTTTTCTGCAGCCTCTTTATGAAACTTTTCTCTTCCTCTATCAGGAATTGCGGGACCATGGGCAGGAATTTGCCTATAACCTCTTCTTCCGTGAAACCGTAGATGTTTTCGGCGCCCTTGTTCCAGGAGGTGATAATGCCGTTGGTGTCCGATGTGATAATCGCGTCTGCAGAGTCGTCGATAAGGCTTTTGAGGTAGTCTTTTGTCTGTGTGACCTCCCGTTCCTTGTCGAGCTCCGCCTTGTAAAGCCTTGCGTTCTCAATCGCGATGGAGGAGACGGATGCAAAGGTGATCAGGGAATTGAGGTCCTCCCGTGAAAACGCCACCACCCCCCATTCGTCCTTCTTGTCATAAAGGGCAAGCGTGCCGATAACCTGCTCGCCGATTGAAAGAGGGACGCATATCACGGATGTTGAATCAATTCCCGGAACGCGGAGGCTCTCCGGCATTCTGGATGTGTCGTCTATAAGCAGCGGCTCACCGGTTAATGCGACGTTTCCCGATATGCCCTCGCCGAGGCGGAGGGGCATTTCATGCAGGATCCTGTCGGGCAGTCCGTAAGACGCCTTTATCTGAAGCGTTTCCCCTTCAAGCAGTCTCAGGGTGCACCCCCTTGCATTGAATGCCTTTGATACTTCCCTGCATATATACGGGAGGAGCTCGTCGATATTTAAAATGGATGTTATGGCCTTGCCTATCTCGTGTATGACCTTCAGCTCGTCAAGCTGCGCCTTGACGCTCCTGTAAAGCTCCGCATTGCGTATGGCGGCGCTGATGTTGTGGGAGATTATCGTCAGGAGAGTGATTTCCTCCGGGGTATAAACATATTTCTCCGCGGTCTGGACGATCAGAATTCCTATGGGCGTGCCGTCCCTCACGACCGGAACCGCAAGCAGCGAGCACAGATTGTCCGTCTGGGGGTTGAGAATCTCCCTGATCCCGGGCTCCCTGCGCAGGTCATCTATCATCACCGGCTTCAGGTCACTGAACATCTTGTATATAATCTCCTCTTCATCCCGGATGCAGAATACATTGACCGACTCCCTGGCGGCGCCCTTTACAGCCTGTATACAGACGACCTTGCTTTCCGGCTTGAGCAGGCAGATATAGCACACGTCCTTGTCAAGCGTATCCGCTATTACGAGCGAAATGGTATCGAGTATCTCCCTGAGCTCAAGTGTCGAGCTTGCTATCTGCGTAACCTTTGTCAGGATGTCGGACGTTGTCAAAAGATCATACCGATCTTTGTTGCCGGTTGTTTCAGCCATAAGGTTGATTTAAATTTCCGCCTCCCTCATAAACCTTGCGGCTTCCTCGGGAGGCGTCGGATTGATGTAAAATCCCGACCCCCACTCAAAACCCGCAATCTTTGTGAGTTTCGGTATTATTTCTATATGCCAGTGGTAATACTCGTTGTTTTCGTCCTTAAACGGCGAGGTATGAATCATCATATTGTACGGGGGAAGGTTCAGCACCTTGTCTATCTGCTTTAATGTCCGCTGCAGTATCCCGGCCAGAAGGCCGAAATTTCCGTCCGGCAAAAAGCTGGATGCATGTTTTTTAGGCAGTATAGTGGTTTCAAACGGCGACCGCGGCGCGAACGGGGCAAGCACGATAAAATCGTCATTCTCGGAAATGACCCTTGTCCCGGCCGCGCTCTCCTGGCGTATTATATCACAGAAAAGGCATCTCTCCTTGTAACCGTAATACTCCCGCGCATGTTCTATCTCCTCGCTTACCAGGTGCGGGACGATGGGGAGCGCTATAAGCTGGGAGTGCGTATGCTCCAGCGACGAACCGGCGTCATAGCCTTCGTTCTTGAAAACCAGGACATACCTGAAACGGTCATCCTTTTTGAGATCGGTTATCCTGTAGTGAAACGCCCAGAGGACATCCTCCACGGACTTCAGCGGCATTGTCGAAAGCGTGAGATCGTGGTCGGGGCATTCCACTATCACTTCATGGGCGCCCACGCCGTTCATCTTGTCGAACATGCCCTCTCCCTGCCTGTTCAACTGGCCCTCGATGCTGAGAGCCGGGAATTTGTTGGATACAACCCTGAGGGTCCAGCCCGGAGTATTCGGTTTGCTTTTATCAGGTCTGAAGGCCAGGATCTCGGGAGGAGTGGTATATTCGTTACCTTCACAGAACGCGCAGAACCCTCCTTTCCTGGCGGGAATCCGCATCCCGAAATCCGAGGGACGCTTGCCCCTTTCAACCGAAATAATAACCCATCTGCTGGAGATGGGGTCCTTCCTCAGTTCCGGCATTCAAACCTCCAAAGAGAACGGTTATTCTCTATCGAATAACCGGCAGATTGTAATGGTTGACTTTTTGTTCATATTATATCATTAATTAAGCTATAATTTGCCATGAAACCGTCTTTCCATGCAAGACACCTCAACAGTCCCTTTGAAGATCCCGCGGTTTATGTGAGGCTGCTCAGGGAAGGACGGGCACTGATGTTTGACCTCGGCTGGACATCGGCCCTTTCCGTGAGGGACATACTCAAGACAACGGACATTTTTGTATCGCACACGCATGTTGATCATTTCATCGGGTTTGACAATATCCTGAGGGTCTCTCTTAAAAGGGAAACCCCGTTGAGGCTCTACGGCCCCGAGGGATTCACGGACTGCGTGGAGGGAAAGCTCAAGGGCTACACATGGAACCTCACCGGTGAGTACCCCCTTGCCATTCACGTTTCGGAGGTAAGTGAATCCTCCGTCAGGAAAACGGTTTTCAGGGCGGAGACATCTTTCAGGCGCGAGGATTCAGGCACGGCTCCCTTTGACGGCGTCCTGCTGAGTGATTCATTCTTTAATGTTTCAGCGGCTGTCCTCGACCACCGGATACCATGCCTGGCGTTCAGTCTTCAGGAGGATTACCATATCAATATCGACAAGGATAAACTGAGGAGATTAAACCTTCCCGTGGGTCCGTGGCTCCGCGAACTCAAGGCCGCAATCAGGGAAAACAGGACCGGCGCGGTGTTCACGATCGGGGGGAAGGACTATACATTCGGGGAGCTGAGGGACACGGCCGGCATAACCAGGGGACAGAAGATATCCTATGTCGTGGATGTGCTCGGCAGCCGGCAGAATACGGAGAAAATCATACGGCTCGTAAAAGGTTCGGATATCCTGTATATAGAGAGCTATTTTCTCGACAGGGACAGGGACAGGGCGCGGGAGCGCCGTCACCTGACCGCCCGGGAGGCAGGCAGGATAGCCCGTGAGGCGGGAGTCGCCAGGCTGGAGGCCATCCACTTCTCCCCGCGATACGCGGATGAGGCTGAAACCCCGGCCCGCGAGGCTGAATCGGAGTTTCAGCGGGTGCAAGGACGAGGCGTGTGAGCCCGCCCTAATAGCTCATCTCGGTTTTTTTGCTTTTGCATATCTCCTTTATTTCGTCTTTTACAAGCTTGCCGTCCTGCCAGACCCTCTCCTGCACCTTGCGGCACTTTGTCACAGGATTATAATCCACGGGATCCGCCCTGTAAACAGCGCGGCCGTCCGTTGTCCTGTACTCCACCGGCCTTCCGGTGGTCGCCGCCTCCTGTGAGGCCTTCGCCGCTATGTCGGAGATTGTGGCTCCGAATATTGCACCAAGGGTTGCGCCTATGACACCGCCGCGCCATGGGTTCTCCCTGTCAAGCAGGGCGCCTGCAACTCCTCCGACACCGGCACCGACGCCGGCGCCCCTGCCCTGGGGAACCGTACAGCTAAGCAGAAATGCGGATAATGCCGCAACAACCGCCAATGATAGTATTTTTCTCATAATATCCTCCTTTTTGTGCCTGCAGAAAGTACCTTGAGTTATCAATAAAGCTGCATGAACCTCACTATTTTATACCACGTAATGCCTGTCAATGCAAGGGCAGGGCAGGCCACGGAAACGTCAAAGTCGAAGCGCGTATGGATTAAAGCCTGGAGAGACGGCAAAGCTGTCAGTATTTCAGAGACCGGGGAGACGCAAACTCAGGTATGCCCTTGCAGCCATATCTCCGAGAGATTGATCAATGTTTATCTTTCCAGAGCAGATATATGGATTCTCTGCGGATGCACAGGACTTGTCCAACATACGGCTGCCGGCCGGCTCAGCAGGGCAAGCCGGTCGCTTCTGTTTCTTTATTTTCTTGAGCCGGTTGCCTGTTATCTTGACGCAGGCCTGCTCCGGAACCCGGACGGACAGGAAGACATGGCATATAGCGTTTACGCTTTCAGCGGGAATGGTTTACAATAAAAAAACAGCCGGGCGGATATAATCCATGAATTTCTTGCGCAGGAACATTTTATTTCCCATCCTGTTTATAACGGGGGCGGCCGTCCTTATAGTGGAAGTCACTGCAACGCGTATCCTCGCGCCGTATTTCGGAAACACAATCTATACATTCTCAAGCATTATCGGGGTCATCCTCTCCGCCCTGAGCCTCGGATACTATTCCGGCGGCTGGCTGGCCGACCGCCGTCCCTCCGGGATGTGGTTCGCCGCCATTATATTTACGGGCGGGATGAGCGTTCTGCTGCTGCGGATACTGGCCCTGACAGTGCTTCCGGCGTGGGGGTACAAGCTTTCGATAGTGAGCGGGCCGCTTATCATGTCCGTGCTTCTTTTCTTCATGCCCGCCTTCCTGCTCGGGATCCTTTCTCCATTTGCCGTGAGGCTGCAAAGCGGCCTGGCGCCCGGGGAAGGCATCGGCAGCATATCAGGCAAAGTCTTCTTCTGGTCGACCGTCGGCGGCATTTCCGGGAGCCTGATGGCCGGCTTTGTGCTGATTCCCCGGTTCGGGGTCGGCCGCATCGTGGTTGCGGTCGGCATCACGCTGGTTTTAACCGGATTGACAGGGATGCTGGCCGCCGGCCTCCGGGCAAGGACGGGCGTGGCGCTGATACTTGCTGCCGCGGCAGCAACCGGGACAGTCCGGTGGATATCGTCGGTAATGACAAAACCCGGCGTGGTCTATGAACGTGACGGCGTATATACAAAACTTACCGTCTACGACCGGGAGTTCAACGGGAGGCGGATACGCTATCTCCTGCAGGACCGCTCGGCGTCGGGGGCCATGTTCCTTGACTCCGGGGAGGCCGCCTTTGATTATATCAAATACTCCGCCCTTGCCGGGCTTTTCAGGGAGAAGGTTGAAAATGTGCTGGTAATAGGCGGCGGGACGTATCTGCTGCCGGGCCTGCTGGCGGAAAGCTTCCCCGGCGCGGATGTGGATGTCTCCGAAATCGAACCTTCCCTGTTTAATATCGGGGAGAAATTCTTCAGGGTATCAGAAAATCCCCGGATCCGTAATTACATAAAAGACGGCCGGCGGTTTCTCCGTGACAGCGGGAAAAAATACGATGTTATCTTCAGCGACGTTTATTTCGCCTTGACGATACCGCCGCATTTTGTTACAGAAGAATTCCTCGGGATGGCAAGAGACATGTTGACGGCAAACGGCGTGTTCATAGGGAATTTCATCGGTGATTTTTCACGCATCCTCCCTTCGATACTCCTGTCTGAAATAAGGACATTCCGTTCGGTGTTTCCGAACAGCTACTTTTTCGCTGTTGTATCGCCCGGCAGCGCCTACGTGCAGAACGTAATCGCACTGGGCGTCAATGGAGAAAAGATAATCGACTTTGAAAGTCCGGATATCCGGGATAATGACAACCCGGTAATCCGCGGCCTGCCGGAACATCTCATCGACCTGAGGAGGTTTGAACTCTCCGTTTATCCAATACTGACCGACGACTTTTCACCGGTGGAATACCTGGCATCCCGCTCGCTCAGATATGAATTCGTCAATGACGTGAATCCCTTCGGGCCTGATGAAATAAAGGCCGTTGCCGCACAGATGATGCGGTACAACTCTGAGGAGAGGGTGGCGCAGGGCCGCCGGAGGCTGCAGGACTTTCTGATTGCCGAGATGAAGGCGTTAAACCGGCGTGTGGACGTCAAGAAAATACGGGTCAACGGTGTGGAGTCCGTCGCGAGTGTTATAGGGCATTTCTTTCCGCATAATAAAGACGGTGCAGTCCTGATAGGCACGTATTACAACGGCAACCCCGACGGAAGCACCGCGCTTCTGGAGATCGCCAGGTATCTTGCCAATACGGAAAACCCTCCGTCCGCTGAAATCGCTATTGCCTTTTTCGGCGGCCGGGCCGGTGAAGGGCCTGAGACATTTCATCACACTCCGGCACCCATGAGGGTAATTATTGTGGGGTCGGCCTGCAGGAATGAGCTGGCTACAGGTCCGGGAGCAGACACCATGGCCGGTTTCCCGTTCCGCTCCGGCGGCTACAGCCCCGCCACGTGCAATGAGGACAACCTGGAGAAGACTTATTCGGAAATTCTGAAGTATATATACCAGCACGAAAAACCCGGTTGAAAGCCCTGCAGGGCTTTCAACCGGGTTCCTGATTTCAACGGCAATCCGTTTGTTTTCTTACGCGGTTGTTCTCTTTTTGTTAAGATAGCGCCTGATCCCCAGCGTTGCGGCTCCGGCCAGAAAAAGAATGGAGCTTACCGGTTCGGGTATGACCGGCGGAGGCGGGGGCGGCGGCCCGGTAACGGTGAAATTAGTGGTACCCTTTCCCGTGGTGTTCTGGCTTGTGGCATCGTACTGGGCGACTATGGTCCACTGACCCTCTGTCTTGACCTGATCCCACTTGACGTTTCCGAGCGAGTGCCACACACGCAGGGTACCGTCAGCTTCGGAGCTGTAAATATACCCCTGGAGCGTATTGCCGGGGTCCTTCCACCACGACTGCGTTACGATGTTTCTGTCACCCGCCCCTGACGGGAGTTCGAAATACAGCCACGGAACCTCGGTCCACGAAAAGGTGGTTTTCTCTGCGGTGCTGCCGCTTGAGCCGACCGTATATATAATCTCGATATTTATAGTATTGGTGGTGTTGCCGCCGCGCGCAAAGGCGGTTGTTGCAACCAGTCCCACAGACAACAAAAATACCATCAACCCTGTAAACAGCCTTTTGTTCATGGTTACCCCCTGCTTTTTGCTTTTTAATAAAATAATACTTCCGGGAATTGCGTGCTTCTGTAAAGTAGAATACAGCCCTGTTTCCTGCCACGGCTACATCTATAATATACCTTAAAGTGGTTGCGGGGTCAAATATAAAATACTTATAGATGCTATAAATTATTCAAATATGCTCTTTTGCGCAACTGATTCACAGTATATCCGCGGGATTAAAAATCCTCACTTGACAAACACATAAAAACATAATAATATTATTATATATGAATGATTTTATTTCACGAGTCGAAATCCTGAAGCTGATAGCGCATCCTGTAAGGATAACCATCCTGCAGGAGCTTTCAAAAGGGGTGAAGTGCGTGAGTGATTTCGAAGAATTTCTTGAGATAAGCCAGCCCAATATCTCCCAGCACCTTGGAGCGCTCAGGCGGGCGGGTATCATTGATTTTTTCATTGACGGAAGGCTCAGGTGCTACTTTCTGAAAAGCCCTTTCGTTGTTGATCTGCTGGAGATATTCAGCAAGGAGTATCCGGGGGAACTGCCGGGGCCGGAATGCTGTCCCACCACCAAGAAGGGAACATATCCCGGAGAAAGGAGAAGGTAATGGCAAAGAAGATCACACTGATCCTGAACACCTCCCCGTATAATTATGAAAACACCTATACGGCGATGAAAATCGCCGGGGCTGCGCTTGACAGGGGTCTGGACACACGCCTTGTCGCCTCAACCGACGGCGTGTACTGTTTCCTGAAGGGCCAGGCCGGCAAGGGCATGCCCAATGCCGCCGGGGGTTTCAGCTCGCTTATGGAGAGGGGGCTGAAGGTAAGCCTCTGAACCGGGTGCATAAACTTCCGCTGTAGTGCGGAGGAAAGTTATATTGAAGGTCCGGAAAGGGGCGGATGCGTGAACGGGCAGTGCAGCATGGAAAAAGACGCGGAAGAGAGTACGGGCGGAGGTTCGATGGAGAAGGGCACTTTAAAGGGGCTGTTCTCTCTTCTGAAGGAAACCGATATCCTTTTAAATCTTGGAGTCTGATCATGGATAAACTTCTGGTGATTTTGAGAAAACCGCCATACGGCATGATTAACGCAGCAGAGGCCGTAAGGCACGCAGGCGGCGCATCCGGGGGAGGGTACAGGGCCACGCTCTATTTAATGGACGGCGGCGTGTATGCTGCAAAAAAGAACCAGGATGCGGGCGACACGGGCTTTTCGTCCATCGGGGAGGACCTCGAAATGCTTTCCGATGAGATGGAGATTTACGCGGACAAGCATTCCCTCAACGAATACGATCTCAAGGAAGACGACCTTATCGGGGGGGTAAAGATCGATACGGGGGAAGTACTCAGGCAGGCGCTGAAAGACTCGCAGGCGGTAATGATATTTTAATCCGGAGGTGAATTATGTTGTTTCTTATTTCCAGCGCGCCCGATACCAGGGAATTCAAGACCGCCTACAGGCTTGCGAAAGATATGAACGCCGATATCTGCCTTCTGCAGGATGCGGTCTATGCATCAAGGAGCCTGTATGACGGCAATTTTTATGTGCTTAAGGATGATATGCAGATGAGGGGCATAAGCGAGGACGAGATATCCGGCAGGCCGGTGGATTACGGCAGGCTGGTGGATTTAATGACCGAAGCCGACAGGGTCAGGGGCGTTTTTTAACCTTGACGCGGCAGGCTCCGCTGCCCCACGGGCGGTGTTTTGGTGAACATTAAAATGCGGTCAGGAGAGAGATGGCGAGAATAGTCATTACAGGGGGTTCCTTCGGGGGACTCACGGCGGCATTCGACCTGCGGCGGCACCTTGGTAAAAAGGCCGAGATAGTATTGGTCTGCGATACGGATAAGTTTGTTTTTATCCCTTCGCTGCCGTGGGTTTCAATGGGATGGCGGAGTCCGGGCAATATCACGCTTCAGCTTGACAGGATGCTGAAGCCCAAACGGATAAAATTCCTTCACGAGGAGGCGGTGGGAGTTGATGCGGATGCATCAAAGGTCATCACAAAAAAACAGGAAATCCCTTACGATTATCTTGTAATAGCCACAGGGCCGGACCTTGTTTTCTCCGCAGTGCCGGGACTCGGGGAACATGCCGGCTGCATCTTCACGCTTGAACATGCGGTGAGGGCGAGAATCGCACTGGAGAGGTTCCTGGAGAATCCGGGGCCGGTTGTAATCGGCTCTGTGCAGGGGGTGAGCTGTTTCGGACCCATGTATGAATATGCCTGCGAGCTGGATACGGAACTGAGGAAAAGAAAGATGAGGCACAAGGTGCCCATTACATTTGTCACGTCGGAGCCGTATGTAGGTCATTTCGGGATCAGCGGGCTCAGAAACTCACGGAGGATAATGGAGGATGAATTTGCGGCCAGGGACATAAAGGTCATCGCGAATCAGGCTGTGGAAGAGTTCACCGCAGGGGAAGTCAGGCTGAAGGACGGGACAAGACTGGAGCACAGGCTTGCGGTGTTTGCACCGCCTATGGCAGGGGTCAAGGCGGTATTTCATCTCGGCAACCCGAAAGGTTTTATCCCAGTGGACGACCATTACAGGCATACCCGTTTCAGAAACATCTTCTCCGCAGGGGTTGCCGTGGCCATAGCGCCTCCTGAGCAGACCCCTGTCCCCACGGGCGTCCCGAAGACGGGGTCCATGACCGAGGAGATGGCAAAACAGGCCGCCGCCGCCATAGCCGGCGAGATAACCGGGAAGCCCGTTCCCGAAGCGGAGCCTGTGGGGGCTTTATGTATCATGGACATGGGCAATACGGCGGCGCTCATGAAGGCGCGGCCCGTGCTTCCGCCCAGACAGGAGGCGGTGCTCAGGGCCGGTGTTGTTTATAAATGGATGAAGCTCGGTTTTGAAAAGTACTACCTGTGGAAGATCAGGAGGGGTCTGACGCAGTTGCCGTAGGCCGGGAAAAATTTTTCCGGCAGAATTGCAGGTTTTCGCAACTTATAAAATATGAATGTATTACAGCAAATCAACGTGTATGACTTTTTGTTCATAAACCCGTGGCCGTGGTGGTTTGGAGGCAGCCTGATCGGCCTGTTTGTGCCGTTTTTCTATCTGACAGCCAATCTCCCGCTGGGTGTCTCGACCGGCTACGGCAACCTGTGCAGGATCGCCGTCCCCGGGACAAAACTCGAGGCACTGAATACCACGGCGTACCGGAAGATTTTCACATGGAGGGTGTTCTTCATCGCCGGGATCATCCTGGGTGCGGCGCTGGCAAGGATTCTTTCCGGAGATTACACCATTGTTACTGAAATGGGCAGGTTCGGGGCAACGGTAACACACTCGTTTTCTTTGTCTGCGGCCTGGTTTTTCAGCGGCGGTGTTCTGCTCGGATTCGGGGCGCGTACAGCGGGCGGGTGTCCGTCAGCCCATACCATCCACGGCATCCCCTGCCTGGCTCCGTCGGGTTTTGTCGCCACAGCCGGGTTTTTTGCAGGCGGGCTCTTTGCCGTAAACCTTGTTTACCGTATCCTGTTTTAAAGGGGGGGAACCATGAAAAGGCCGTATATGTTCTTATTGCCGGGCATGATTTTCGGCTTCTTGCTGTCAAGGGCCGGATTTTCCGATTATGATCTCTTTATGGACATGTTTCTCTTTACGAACCTGAAGCTCGTATGGACCATGTTCACGGCGATCGGTGTTGCAATGGTCCTGATGTCCCTCATCAGGAAGTTCAGGCCACGTTCACTGACCGGTGAGCCGGTACGGATAAAAACCAAGCCGCTGCACAGGGGCACCCTTATCGGGGGAGTTATATTCGGTGCGGGATGGGGAATGAGCGGGGCCTGCCCGGGTACTGTCCTTGCGCAGTTGGGAGAGGGAAAGATTCTGGCGCTATTCACCTTTACAGGGATAGCCTTCGGCGTATACCTGTTCGCCCTGGTCTATCCGCAATTAAAAAAATCGGGTATCCCCCCGGCATAATCCTTAATGCAGCATAAACCTTAATGTTGCACAAGCCGGCAGGGGAGTCCGCCGTAAAACCTTTATAAAGCGATGGGATATCGAAAATATGTCTTTATTGCAGGACGTAACAGAGAGTGAAATTCCCAAGGATGTCGATATGCCGTGCGGAATACTTCCTGAAGGTATCGCCGATAAAGCTTTTCCGCCGGACTCCCCTGCCCGCGGGCGGCATTTTTATGCCACTGTAAGGTTAAGGTTGCATGGGCGGGCACAGGGAGAATGACGATGAGGCGGAGGAAAAGTTTTTATTTAACATTATCAGTATTGTCGGTTTTGTTATTGTCAGCAGCGGTCTTTGCGGCTTCATCAGGGGCCCTGACACTGGCCGATGCCATAGCAAAGACACCAAAGGGTCCTGAAAGAGGCATGATCAACCCCGACGGAGCGCCGGGGTTTCTCGGCATACCCGGCGCACCTGAAGTCAACTATCTGTGGGCATTCCTGTGGGCCGTCTGGGTCGGCTGGATATTTTCGACGGTCGGCGCCTTCGGCGGCATAATGGCGGGTGTCGGGCATATAACCATCTTCGGGCTCGGAGATTATGCAAGGGGCTTTAAAAACACAAGCCCCGTCCTGAACAGGCTGATTACCGACAGCATCAGGGTCTCGAACCAGTGGCTGGTGAGTCTCAGCGCCCTCATCTCATCAATAAACTATTACAAAATGGGAAGGCTCGTGCTGCCGCTCGGAATCGCCCTTGCACTGGGCTCCGTGACCGGCAGCATACTTGTCCCTGTTCTTACCGCGGGAAAAATCAGGCTCAGCGAATATATCGGATACTTCGGTCTCTGCGTATTCGTGATCGGCGGATTCCTCTTTTACGAGACCACCCCGCGCGGACAGGCCCAGAAGAAAAATGCGCGGGCGGCTGCAAAGGCATTTGAAGAGGCCGGCGGCGGAAGGAAAAACCGCGGGGCGGCCGATATCTCCGAACACGGCGTAAAGATACTGCAGTGGAGCCTGCGGCGCGTGAGGTTCACATTTTACGGCGTGGAATTCAGCTTTGCTCCGGTTATTCCGGTCATCGGCGGGTTTTTCATAGCGGCCCTGGCCTCTTTTCTCGGCATAGGCGGAGGCTTCCTGTTCGTCCCGTTTCTTACAAGCATTGCAGGGCTGCCCATGTTCCTTGTCGCCGGGACATCCGCGCTGACGGTTCTTACCGGAATGATAATGAGCATTTTTTCTTACATGGTCATTAAGGGCGTTGTGATCCACTGGCCGTTGATCGGTGTCGAGATGTTCGGAATCTTTGCAGGCTCCATGCTCGGGCCGCGCACTTCAAGATATATTCCCGACATATGGCTCAAACGGCTTTTCGTGGTGCTTGCGCTCTATGTCGGGATCAGATACACGTCAAAGGGTTTTTTAGGCTACAGCATCGTACCGCCGTTTTAGCGGAGTCTTATTATGGATTTTCTTGCTCTTCTGTATGCACAGATGGATAAAGTCCTGATGCCTTTCTACAGGTTTCCGGAGAATCCCCTGGCCGGCTATTACCTCGGGACATTCATACTTGCCCTGGCCGGTGTAATAACCGGGGAGTATTCACTGTACCTTGCCGTGCGTTTAAACAGGAGGAGAATAGCCCGTGACAGTCATGAGACGGAACATTTTCATGCCCTGTCGATTGAGGCGCTCAGGGCAGGCGACAAGACTGCATACACGGCATGCAACAGGATTGCCGGTGAGGCATACGGCAATGCCTTTTTTTCACAGGTTGCCCTTGCCGCTTCCTACCTGTGGCCGGTATTTATCGCGCTGGGCTGGATGCAGTACCGCTTCGGTGAAGTGGAATCCGGCCTGCCCCTTTCAATACCCCTGGCAGGCGATACCGCCGCTTATGCAGTTACATTTATTCTCTGCTACATCTTTGCCCGTATATTATACGGAAAAGTCATGACGCTCCCTCAAAGAGGGAGGCTTGACGGTTATGAGCCGTCTCAAAGACGGCCGTAATTAAAACTTACCTTCTTCTCGCTCACTATCAAGTTTTTCCTGATTGGATATATACTCCTTG
>JALSHG010000053.1 GCA_026982355.1 Thermodesulfovibrio sp. | reverse complement strand
CGGATGAATCCCCTTTCAATATCCGAATGAATCCTGCCCGCAGCCCTGTGCGCGCCCGTGCCCTTTCCGACCGTCCATGCCTTTACCTCGTCCCTGCCCACGGTAAAGAACGATATGAGACCGAGGGCCTCGCAGGAAACACGGCAGAGCCTGTACATGGCGGGTTCTTCAATGCCGAGGTCATCAAGGAACTCCCCTGCCTCGTCAGGCGGAAGCTGGGCGATTTCCATCTCTATCTTTCCGCACAGGGGCACGACCGGGGGCACGGCGCCCCTGCCCTTTCCCCTGAAGTATCTTTCCGTCTTATCCGGGAGTTCCTTCACTTCAGCGGAATTGATGTCACCTTCGCCGATGTTCAGGACGATTATTTCCGGGATGGTGGTAAGAAACTGGTAGGGCAGCATCAGTCTTTTTTCCTCATCGTTGAACTCGATATCACGCAGCGAGGTCTCCTCCTCAAGGACGTTTCTGCATTTAAGCAGCAGCCGCCTGTCGGCAGGGTCGTGTTTCCTGCCCTTCTTTTCCTGCTCCTCTATCTTCAGGAGCCTCTTTTCAACCAGCTCAAGGTCGCCGAGTATAAGCTCGTCTTCAAACGAGGCAATGTCCCTCAGCGGGTCCGTTCCTCCGAGGGGATGCATTACGGATTCATCCCTGAACGCCCTGACAACATGCACAATCGCGTCAGCGTCCTTCAGCAGGTTGAAGACCCTGGCATTCTGCAGGACATCGCCGCCGGCCGCGGCTGAGGTGATGCCGGCGTAGTCGATATATTCAACGGTGGCATACGTGGTCTTCTTCGGAAGGTAGACGGACGACAGCCTGTCAACCCTCGGGTCGGGGATTTTCACAACGCCCGTCCGGGGCTCAACATCTGCAGAAGCGGATACAGGATATGGGGTCGTCTCCAGTTCAAGCCCTGTAAGCGCATTAAACACGGTTGTCTTGCCCGAGTTTGAAAAGCCGGTGATTGCAAGTTTCATGGGAAAATCCCCCTCATCGCGGGCATCACCCGGCGCCGTGGAAGGGTTCCGGACCGTATCACTTTATCTCTTTAAAGCTCTGGTAGGCCGCCCGGGCGGTCCTGTTGATGTCCGCCTGCGTATGTGCAAGGGACATAAAGCCCGCCTCAAATGCGGACGGGGCAAGGTTGATCCCTCTTTCGAGCATCTTTCTGAAGAATTTTGCAAATGTTTCCGTGTCGGTGTTTGCCGCATCCGTGAAATTGCAAACCTCTTTGTCCGTGAAATATGTACAGAACATTGTCCCGGCCCTGTAGAACTTTGTCTTGACGCCGGCCCGTCCTGCAGCGTCTTTCAATGCATCCTCAAGGGCCGCTGATTTAGCCGTGAGTTTCCTGTATGTCTCACGCCTTGACAATATCTTCAGCGTCTCTATGCCTGCTGTCATTGCAAGCGGGTTGCCCGAGAGCGTGCCCGCCTGGTACACCGGGCCGTCGGGCGCAATCATTCTCATGATCTCCTTCCTGCCGCCGTATGCGCCCACGGGCAGTCCTCCCCCGATCACCTTACCGAGACACGTCATGTCGGGCTTTATACCAAAGGCCTTCTGGGCGCCGCCGTAGGAGACCCTGAAGCCCGTCATGACTTCATCGAATATGAGGACTATCCCGTGTTCGGACGTCAGCTTTCTTATGCCCTCAAGGAATCCGGGCCGCGGGAGTATGCACCCGCTGTTGCCGACCACCGGCTCAATGATTACACACGCAGTATTATCGCCGAACTTCTCGCAGGCATCCCTGAATGCCTTGAGGTCATTGAATGGAAGCGTAATGGTGTTCCTTGCATAGCCCCTCGGAACACCCGGGCTGTCGGGCACCCCGAATGTCGCGGCGCCCGAGCCCGCCTTTACGAGCAGGCCGTCTGCATGGCCGTGGTAGCAGCCCTCGAACTTCATGACCCTGTCCCTGCCGGTAAAGCCCCTTGCGGCCCGGATGGCGCTCATCGTCGCCTCGGTGCCGGAGTTGACCATCCTGACCACCTGCATCGAGGGATAGGCCTTGCGTATCATGCCTGCCAGTTCCACCTCAAGGGGTGTGGGCGCACCGTAGCTCGTGCCCCTCTCGCAGGCCTTCCTGAGCGCCCTGATTACAGCAGGATGGGAATGCCCCAGGATCATGGGGCCCCATGAAAGGACATAGTCAATGTATTCATTTCCGTCCACATCATATATCTTCGAGCCCTTTGCAGACTGAATAAACAGCGGGATTCCGCCTACAGCCCTGAACGCCCTGACAGGGCTGTTGACACCTCCCGGCATCAGGCGTTTCGCCTTTCTGAACAGTTCCTTTGATTTCTTCAGATTCAGCTTTGACATGACAAGCTCCTCTTGTTACCGTATTTAATCAGTTTTTTTACCTTACAGTTGCATAAAACACCGCCTGCGGGCAGGAGAGCCGGGAGATTTTACGCCGGACTCTCCTGCCGGCTTATCAACATTAAAGGTTTATTTAACAATAATTGCCGGAGTGTTGTCAAAAAAACGATAAGGAGCGACAGGACTACGTCAAGATAACAGGCAACCGGCTCAAGAAATTACGAAGTAACAAGCTATGTGGCAATTTATCCGGCAACAGCCGTGCCGGCGGAATACAATGCAGCATACACACCTTTACCGCCGGGCAGATACGGCAGAATCATAATGCTTGCAGACATGCCCGAGTTCTACCTGCAAATACACCGGGAATCAACAACCCCTCCTGAAAATTCAGACAGATACCTCCTGTACTCAGGAGTAACCAACCAGGAAAGCAACGGAACATTTCAAAACACACAAATAACCAC
>JALSHG010000052.1 GCA_026982355.1 Thermodesulfovibrio sp. | reverse complement strand
CGATATGCCGTGCGGAATACTCTCTAAGGTATCGCAGATAAAGCTTTTCCGCCGGACTCCCCTGCCCGCGGGCGGCATTTTTATGCCACTGTAAGGTTAATATTGCATAAACGTGCAGTGGGGTCTGCGGGGAGGCCTGTATAAGAGGAAGCATAATATAATGAGGGAAAAGATAAAGAAGGCTTTCAATGACAGTATAGCCATCAAACAGAAGTTTGTTGCTGAAAACATCGACACTATTGTCGAGGTGTCCAATCTCCTTGCGGAGACGTTCAACAGGGGCGGCAAGCTCCTGCTCTTCGGCAACGGGGGCAGCGCCAGCGACGCCTCTCATATCGCGGCCGAGTTTGTCAACAGGTTCAGAAAAGAACGCCCGGCATTCCCTGCCATCGCCCTTAATACGGATACGGCTGTCCTGACTTCCATTGCAAACGATTATGATTATTCGGATGTTTTCGTGCGCCAGTTAAAGGCCATTGCCCAGGAGGGCGATGTCGTAATCGCCATAAGCACAAGCGGAAGCTCGCAGAATGTCATAAAGGCCGTGGATGCTGCAAGGACAAGGAAACTGCGGACGGTTGCGTTTACAGGCGCAAAGGGGGATAAGCTGGCTTCCAGATGTGACTATATATTCGCCGTTCCGTCCGATAATACTCCACGCATACAGGAAACCCATATCACGCTCGGCCATGTCCTCTGCCAGATGGTGGAGGAGATACTCTTTGAAGCCTACAGGCGGAGGGACAGGTGAGCCTTGCTTCCTCCCGCCGGCTTATGCAACATTAAGGTTTACAAGTACAGCGGCAATGGAATATCGGCTGCCGGAAATGCTAATATTTGCATATGAAGAAAACGGCCTGCTTGCTGATATTCCTGCTTGTTTTGCCGGCAATCTCGAGGGCGGATCCCTATTCCCTGAAACTGAGGGCCAGTTATCATCCCGGCTTCCTGAGAATAGTGCTGGAAGGTCCGGAATCCGTGATAAAAAAGGGGATAGTAAATCAGAAGGCACAGAGTGTGCTCGTTACCTTTCCCGATACGGGTTTTACGATAAATGCGGAAAAGGGAGTGATTGTTTACAGGAAGACGGACGACAATGCCGTCATGTTTTTCCCCGGCGCTTTCAGGGGGCTGAAGGTTTTTACGCTGAAGTATCCGGCAAGGCTTGTCATAGACGTCTATAAGGACGCAGGCGGGGGGAATATACTGTCTCCGGCGTCCCCCACTGCAGAGAGCCCCGAAAAAAAACCCGCTAATGCCCTGCGCAGGGTCGGAACGGTTGTCATCGATCCGGGACACGGAGGCTATGAAAACGGCATGGTCAAGGATAATTACAGGGAGAAAAACGTTGTCCTGGATATAGCGAAAAAACTCCGCGCACTTATAAACAGGGGCTCATCCCGCGGTTTCCTTACGAGGGGCAGTGACCGTTTCATGACACAGAGTGAGCGGGTCGAATTTGCAAACAGCAGGAATGCCGATATCTTTATAAGCCTCCATATCGGTGACCACAGCGGCATCGTCCTTTACGTTCCCGTGATCACGGAACATGTCCCTGATGCCGTGAAACCGTACCTGGTCAACCAGGGACAGGAGGCATATACGGAAAAGACGGTAACCCTCCTTAATGCCATGAAGGAGGCGGTTATAACGAGGTTCGGGGCCGGCTCGGTATCTGTGCGGCCGCTTCCATACAGTATTCTCTCCAGGATAGAGGCGGCAGCCCTGATGATTGAACTGCCGTCGTTTGAGGATGCTTACTATATCGGGGAACTCAAGACGGAAATGGCCGAGACGCTGTACAAGGGCCTGTATATCTATGAAGAAATCGGGGCGAGGTAGGGTCAGGAGGGCACGCAGGAAGAAAAAGAGCATTTGGCTCTTTATGTTCGTCCTGCTTATAGCTTTTGCAGCCAGTACAGCCCTGAGTTATTTCTATTTCAAGGAGAAGTTCTCCTTTGAGTCATCATTTATTGCGGAGATCGAGTCAAGGTCTGCAGATACAGGCTCCTCCCGGCAGCGGCAGGATGAACTGAGGCTTTATGAGAACAGCAACCGAACCGCCGGAGTCAAAGGCGGGGCTATCTCCAGGAAAGACGCCCTGCTTGTCGCCGCGGAGGATGTCATCAGAAAACACCTGAAACCCTACAGGGTAAGGCTGCTGGACCTGTACATGGACAAGGAAGGGATAATTTACATAGACATCGGCAAGGAAATAAAGAGGAATTTCAGGGGGGATGCATACGGGGAGTTAAAGATTATAGGCGAGTTGTACAAGGGGATCAAGTCAACTGTTCCCGGTTTCAGCGCCCTCAAGATTTTGATCGAGGGCAGGGAGGCTGAAAGCTTCGGCGGCCATATCGATATATCGAGGCCCATAGGAGGAGAAATTGCAGAGAGTATCCGCTGAGATGCCCATAGGCATATTTGATTCAGGCATCGGCGGTCTTACCGTCATGAAGGAGATAACGAGGCTGCTGCCTGAAGAGGATATTATCTATCTCGGCGATACGGCGAGGGTCCCTTACGGGATCAGATCCCCTGAGACCGTCAGGAAATACTCGCTTGAAAATGCATATTTTCTCATGTCGAGGGGCATAAAGATTCTGGTAATCGCGTGTAATACATCATCCTCGGTAAGCCTCGACCTGCTGAGTGAAAAGCTTCCCGTTCCCGTCACCGGCGTGGTCGGTCCCGGCGCCAGGGCCGCGGCCTCTGCGACAAAACTGAAAAGAGTGGCGGTGATCGGAACAGAGACCACCATCAACAGCAGGGCATACGAGCGGGCCATCAAGGAGATCGATGATTCAATCAGCGTGACGGGCGTTGCCTGTCCCCTGTTTGTGCCGCTGATCGAAGAAGGATGGACCGAGGGCGAGGTTGTCAGGCTTACCGCCGAGAAATATCTCTCTCCTGTAAGATATAATGGTGTGGACTGCCTTGTACTGGGCTGCACCCACTATCCCATCATAAAAGACGTGATAGAAGATGCGGTGAAAATCCGGTTGATAGATTCAGCGGCGGAAACGGCGAAAGAGGTGAGACGGGTGCTGAAAGACGCCGGCATGCTGCGCCGGAGCCGGGCGGATGTGTCCAGGGAGTTTTTTGTTACCGACTCCCCCGGGAAATTCGTCTCCGCCGGCGAGAGATTCCTGGGACGGAAGATACTTAATATTTCAAGGATTAACCCGGAAAAGACCCTGCAGGTTTATTCCGGCTAATGCGGAAGGAGAATCTGATGCGACCTGACGGAAGAAAGGCTGATGAACTGAGAAACATAAAGATTTTGAAAGATTACCTGAGGACCGCCGAGGGATCAGTCCTGATAGAAATGGGAGATACAAAGGTCATATGCACGGCCTCCATTGAAGACAGGGTGCCCCCTTTTCTGAAAAACCAGAACAAGGGATGGGTCACGGGCGAATACTCCATGCTTCCCCGTGCCACCCAGGTCAGAACAGCAAGGGAGTCTTCACTCGGCAGGGTGGGGGGCAGGACCCACGAGATACAGAGGCTTATCGGCAGGTCCATGCGCTCTGTTGTTAATCTCGATGCGCTGGGCGAAAGGACCATCTGGCTTGACTGCGATGTGATACAGGCGGACGGCGGCACGAGGACCGCATCGATTACGGGTGCCTTCGTGGCCCTTAAAACCGCCGTGAACTACGCCATGGAGAATAAAATAATCGAAAAGCAGCCGATAAAGGGGTATGTTGCCGCTGTGAGCGTGGGAATAGTCGAGGGAGAGCCGAGGCTTGATCTTTCCTATGCGGAGGATTTCATCGCAGAGGTCGATATGAACGTCGTAATGACGGACTCGGGAAAACTGATAGAAATACAGGGAACCGCCGAAACCGCGCCGTTTGACCGGAACCACCTGCAGGATATGCTGGACATGGCGGAATCGGGGATCAGGAAGATCATCTCTGTTCAGAAGAGCGTACTGGGGGAAAACGAATAGGTGCGGTTGGTTTCGGCCGGAAGGGTTACTTGAATCCTTCAAGCTGAATCCTGTATCCTGTATTGTGTATCGTGGAATATCAGAGCATAAAGAAATGGCCGGAGGATGAACGGCCGAGGGAAAGGCTCCTCAGGTTCGGCGCGCACAGCCTGAGCACCGCCCAGATTCTGGCCATAATACTGAGAACCGGCGGGCAGGACAAGAGCGCCATAGGGCTGGCGAGGGAAATCCTTATGCGTTTCAGCACGTTGAAGGATATAGAGGATGCCTCTCCGGCCGAGTTCTCGGACATCAAAGGAATGGGCAATGCAAAGATCGCCCAGTTGAAGGCCGCGTTTGAGCTCGGCAGAAGGCTGCTGCAGAGCGGAGCGGAGGATAACATCCTGAGCCCCTCGCTTAAAAACAGCAGGCAGGTGTATGAGTACTACCGGCCCCGGTTTTACGGTCTCAAAAAGGAGAGGTTTCTCTGCGCAATGCTTGATAACAAAAACAGGGTGTTCAAGGAAACGATCGTCTCGGACGGCACGCTTACCTCTTCCCTCGTGCATCCGAGGGAGGTCTTCAGGTATGCCATCAAGGAGGCCGCTGCATCGGTATTGTTCATCCACAATCATCCCAGCGGGGACCCGCATCCGAGCAGGGATGACATCAGCATAACGAAAAGACTCATAGAGACGGGGAAGCTTGTGGGCATAAATGTCCTGGATCACATCGTGATCTCGGACGGCAGGTACATGAGCCTGCTGGAAACAGGCTATGTCTAACCAGTTACCGTTGCATTACCCTTAATGTTGCATAAGCCGGCAGGAGAGTCCGGCGTGAAACCTTTATAAAGCGATTGGATATTGAAATATGTCCCTGTTGCAGGATTCAACGGAGAGAGAAGTTCAAAAAGATGTCGATATGCCGTGCGGAATATGTCCTGAAGGTATCGCGGATAAAGCTTTTCCTCCGGACTCTCCTGCCCGCGGGCGGTGTTTTATGCCGCTGTAAGGTTGATTCGGCAGACTCTCCCGTGAGATTAAGGGATAAATGGTAGCGGACCGTTACCGGTTTTTTTTATGATAAACACCGATGTGAATAGAGGAGGATAAAATGGCAAGGGTGCAAAGGGCGCTTATAAGTGTCTCTGACAAGACCGGGATTGTGGAGCTGGCAAAAGGGCTGAGGGCCCTTGGTATCGAAATACTTTCCACGGGAGGGACTGCAAAGAGGCTCAGGAATGAAAGGGTCAGAATAGTGGATGTTTCGCAGTACACCGGCTTCCCGGAGCTTCTCGGCGGCAGGCTTAAAACCCTCCATCCCAAGATTCACGGTGCGCTGCTCTGGAGGAGGGACAGCGATCAGGATGCAAGGGAAATAAAGGCCAACCGCATAAGCACCATAGACATGGTTGTGGTCAACCTTTATCCCTTTGAGGAGACCGTGTCCAGACCCGGTGCAACGTTTGATGATGCTATTGAAAATATCGACATAGGCGGCCCGACCATGTTAAGGGCTGCCGCCAAGAATTTCAAAGACGTCATTGTAATCGTTGATCCTTCGGATTATTCAAGGGTGCTTGAGGAGCTTAAGTCGCATGACAGGGAAGTCAGTTACGACACCAAGTTTTATCTTGCCAAGAAAGTATTTTCACATACTGCAAGATACGACACGCTGATCTCCAATTATCTCGCCACGCACGGCGTCAAAGAGGCGGTATTCCCCGACACGCTCAACCGGAGTTATCTTAAAGTCAGCGACCTCAGGTACGGTGAAAATCCGCACCAGAGGGCGGCCCTGTACAAGGAGCCCCTGTACAGGGACATCTCGCTTGTTGATGCAAAGATACTGCAGGGAAAAGAGATGTCCTATAACAACTATCTTGATTCGAGCGCGGCCGTTGATCTTGTAAAGGAATTCAGCGAACCGGCGGCGGTTATCGTAAAGCATAACAACCCCTGCGGTGTTGCGGTTGCGGATACAATACACGCCGCATACAAAAAGGCGTTTGAGACCGACCCTGTATCCGCGTTCGGGGGGGTTATCGCCCTGAACCGCGATGTCAACGCGGCCGTCGCAAGAGAGATACTCTCGCTTTTCGTCGAGATAATCATTGCGCCGGTGTTTGAGCCTGATGCGCTGAAACTCTTGAGCGAAAAGCCCAACATAAGGCTGCTCGTTCTTGATCTGAACAAGAAATCGCCGCTGATGGATATAAGAAAGATACAGGGCGGACTGCTTGTCCAGGACAGGGATTCGGGCATGATAGATGACTTTGAGGCCCTGAAGGCGGTTACAAAGAGAAGGCCGTCCGATGACGAGCTTGCTGCAATGGAGTTCGCGTGGAAGGTTTGCAAGCATATCAAGTCAAACGCGATAATATACACCTCAAAAGACCGGTCCCTCGGCATCGGCGCAGGCCAGACAAGCAGGGTTGACTCCGCCAGGGTGGGCGCCATGAAGGCGGGTAATTCCGGTATATCACTGAAAGGCTCGGTTGTCGCCTCCGACGCGTTCTTCCCCAACAGGGACGGCATAGACTTTATAGCAGAGGCCGGGGCCACGGCGGTCATCCAGCCCGGCGGGTCAATCAAGGATAATGATGTCATAGCCGCGGCTGATGAACACAACATGGCCATGGTGTTTACGGGAATGAGGCATTTCAGGCATTAAGCAAACCTTCTCCCCCCCTGTCCGGAGGGGGTCGGTCAGGGGGAGGGTGAGTAAAACAGGAGACGGATTATGAAGGTTCTTGTAATCGGAAGCGGGGGCAGGGAACATGCCCTCGTATGGAAGCTCAGCCAGAGTCCGAGGGTGGACAAGATTTTCTGTGCCCCCGGTAATGCGGGAATTTCGGAGATTGCAGAGTGTCTTGATATAAAGGCGGATGATATAGACGCTTTGCTGGACTTTGCCAGATATGAATGGGTTGATCTTACGGTGGTCGGCCCCGAGGCCCCCCTGACCGCGGGGATCGTTGATGCATTTGTCAGGGAAGGCCGCAGGATATTCGGCCCCGATGCCCTCGGCGCGCGGCTTGAGGGCAGCAAGATATTTGCAAAGGATTTCATGCGCAAATACGGAATTCCCACGGCGGAATACAGGGCGTTTTCATCCTACATGCATGCAGAGGAATATGTAAGGCTTAAGGGGGCGCCCCTTGTGGTCAAGGCCGACGGTCTTGCGGCGGGCAAGGGGGTCTTTGTCGCTGAAACCGTTGACGAGGCGATAAGTGCCCTGAGGCGGATTATGAAAGACAGGGTCTTCGGCGATGCCGGCAACAAGGTGGTGGTGGAGCAGTGTTTGAAAGGAGAAGAGGCATCTTTTATGATCCTGACGGACGGAAAGACCGTTGTCCCTCTTGCGACCTCACAGGACCACAAGGCTGTTTTCGACGGTGACCGGGGGCCTAACACCGGCGGGATGGGCGCTTACAGCCCCGCGCCCGTTATTACGGAGGCCCTTGAATCGGATATCATGCAACGTGTTATAAAGCCGCTGATAAAAGGGCTTTCAAAAGAACGGATAAACTTCAGGGGTGTTGTTTATGCCGGCCTTATGATTTGTGACGGAAGGCCGTATGTGCTTGAGTTCAACTGCCGTTTCGGCGACCCCGAGGCGCAGCCTGTTTTGATGCGTCTTGACAGCGACCTCTTCGACATGCTGAAGGCCACAGCCGAGGGCAGGCTCCGGGATGTCAGGGTCTCCTGGAAAAATGACGCATCCGTCTGCGTGGTTCTCGCTTCAGAGGGATACCCCGGCCCCTATGAAAAAGGCAAGGTTATCAGGGGGCTTGATGCCCTGAAGGACAGTAAAGACGTGGTGGTATTCCATGCCGGGACGAGCCTGAATAACGGCGGGATAGTGACCTCGGGCGGAAGGGTGCTGGGAGTGACCGCCTCCGGCAGGGACATAGCGTCTGCAAAGGACAATGCATACAGGGCCGTGGAAAAGATCCATTTCGATGGAATGCAGTACAGGAAGGATATAGGTGACAAGGCTGTAAGGAGACAGCAGGCGGTTACCCTTGAAAGGACGTAAGGAGAAGACATGAGTGCAAAGGTATTGATTGTTATGGGCAGTGATTCCGATTTGCCGGTGATGGAGGGTGCCGGAAAACTGCTGGAGGAGTTCGGTATTCCATACAGGCTCACCGTCTCATCGGCTCACCGCACTCCGGAGAGGACGGTCACGATTGTAAGGGACGCTGAAGAAAGCGGAGTGGAGGTGATTATTGCGGGCGCGGGGGCTGCTGCTCACCTGGCCGGCGTGATAGCCTCCCATACAATACTCCCTGTAATAGGCGTGCCCGTGGACTCGTCCCCGCTCAGGGGCGTGGACGCCCTTTATTCAACGGTCCAGATGCCGCCCGGCATTCCGGTCGCTGCAATGGCGGTCGGCAAGGCCGGCGCAAAAAACGCCGCCATACTGGCGGCTCAGATTCTGGGCATCAGGGACGGCAGGATTGCCGGGGCGCTTAAAGAGTACCGCAGCAAAATGGCCAGGGAAGTGGAAGAAAAGGCGAGGAGGGTTGAAAAGAGTTAAACTTAATGCAACTGTAAGGTAAACCTTAATGTTGCATAAGCCGGCTGTGGAGTCCGCCGTAAAACCTTTATAAAGTATAAAGCGGGGCTCTTGAAAAGTCCTCAGTCCGTCACCTCGAACGGAGAGAGAGGTCTTATACCTCCATCGATACCGAAAGATTTCTCCCTCCGGTCGAAATGACATATACGGGCATTTTCACACTTTTGCAAGAAGCTCAGGCGATGGGATATGTCCCTGTTGCAGGACGTAACGGAGAGTGAAATTCCAAAAGACGGCAATATGCCGTGCGGGATATGTCCTGAAGGTATCGCAGATAAGGCTTTTCCGCCGGACTCCACAGCCCGCAGGCGATGTTTCTATGACACTGTAAGGTTAATAGTCAGTACACACGGGGTTTCTCGATTTCCATGACGGGATAACCACCCTTGAAGATGCGCACGTCTCCTGTCGACTGTGAGACGGTCACGGCTATGGCGCTTGTGATAGTCGTTATGGCGGCCGCACTGTAGTGACGGCTGCCCCAGCCCTGCGGCAATTTCTGAGGAATCAGTTCCACCTTCAGGAACGCCCCGGCGGTTTCAACGGTCCCGTCCCTTTTTATGATGAACGCGCCGTCCAGTTGGGCAAATTCCTTGATGGTCTCTTTCAGTTCGGGATTGAGGATGTTTCTTTTCTCCTCCGGATACCCCTTGAAGGGATTCAGGATCATCTGGCGCACATGCTCCATCACCTCTTCGGCATCCCCGATAACAAAAGATGTGCCCACGGACTTGCCTTCCCGGCCTTCGTTTGCAATCTCTACTGCTATGCGGACGACTTCCTCGAAAACCTTGGGGTCAACATCCTTCGTGAAATCTATTATCCTGTCTGAAGTGAGCATTTCGAACTCCTTGCCGATTTCCATCACCACCATGGTATCCAGAAACCCGAAACGCGGTATCCCCGACAGGCAGACGATGTGATCGCCCTTTTTCAGGAGGTTCTCCGAGACGGCCATCATTACAGCGACCTTTATCTGTCCCATCCTCGTCAGCGGGATGTTCGGCACAAGCAGGACCTTCCCTGCGGTTTTCTCCACTTCCCTGAATATCTTCTTGGTTCTGGCTACAAGGAAGATATCAAAGACCTCCTTCTGCCCCTGCCCGTGAATGACCTCAATTGAAGGACATACATCGGCGTATATGAACAGGGCCTTGGCCTTGATCTCCCTGCACAACTCGAATGACTTCTTAAGTATCGAGGCGCTTATTTTCTGGTTCCGGTTTGTTGACTCTGTTGACATGTCAATCCGCTCCCGCTGTCCGACCGCAGCCTGCGTCCGGGTATTTTGAAAATTATACCATTGCAAGAGGGAAAGGTGACAGCCTGAGCTTTCGATATTTTGCAATAAAACGAGCGAGGATATAAAATATCCGTGATATCCCTGATGTTGCAACCGGCAGGAGGGCGCCGCAGAACCCGGGGAGTCTCTGCCCGCAGAGGGCGCTTTTATGCCGCTGCAGGGGTATTTCACATGATGGTGATGGTGAAAGGAGGATTTATGAAGCCTTACGGCACGGCTGTCGCCCTGTTTATTCTGGTGGTATCACTGGCCGGCTACGCCTTTGCACAGCCGATACACAGAAAGTTTACGGAAGAGGAGATAAAAAGAATGGCGGAGACCACCGCAATTATCGAGACGAAGTTCGGAAACATCACGCTCAGGTTCTTCCCCGATGTTGCGCCCAACCATGTGAATAATTTCATAGAACTTGCCGGGAAGGGGTTTTATGACGGAACGGTCTTTCACCGTATCATCCCGGGCTTTATGATCCAGGGCGGGGATCCGAATTCAAAAGGCCCTGACAGGTCAAGATACGGCACGGGCAATCCGGGCTACACACTGAAAGCTGAATTCAATAACAGGCCGCATAAAAGGGGCACCCTATCCATGGCAAGATCCTCCGACCCCGACAGTGCCGGCTCGCAGTTTTTCATATGCGTTGCGGATGCGCCGTACCTCGACGGTAAATACACGGTTTTCGGCGAGGTTGTATCGGGAATGGATGCAGTGGACAGGATAGTCAGCCAGCCGAGGGACAGGCGCAACAATCCCTATGACCGCGTGGAGATGAAGATCAGGATCGTGGAGAAGAAGGACGCAGTATTTTCCACCAGATAATACACAGCAGAACACCCAGCAGCACAAACGGCAGGAGCCGTAGAAAAAAGCGTATATCCAATTCCCCGGCCCATTTTTCAGCAAGCACGGGCGCGGCAAACACTACTGAGAGGGCGAGCCAGATAATGGTGACAGTCAGGTACAGCGATATGCCGTGTCTGCCGGATGCGTGGGCGCCTCCCCTTCCGGCACTTAAGGCGTCACGCGCGTTTTCCCGTGACTTGCCGAGGGCGCGCAGTGAAGTCGTCACCGCGGTCACCGCACTTACGGCGGATGCAATCAGGGCTATGTTGTCCAGCAGCATATTGTGAAGTTTATCAAAACGTGGCTGTTTATTTAAACCTCCACGCACTTGGCGCACACCTGTAACCCGGCCTCGGGAATCACCCGCCCCACGTCCACTTCCTGATCTCCGGCATGTCTTCGCCGTATTTCGTGATGTATTCCCTGTGCTCGATCAGTTTGTCCCGCAGGGCCTGTTTGGCGTAGGCGGCCACATACCCGAGTTTTTCCACCCTGTCTATCACGTCCGACACGAGATGGAAGCGGTCGAGGTCATTTCGCACGACCATGTCAAAGGGCGTGGTGGTTGTTCCTTCCTCCTTGTACCCCCGCACGTGAAGGTTTTTGTGGTTTGTCCTCCGGTAGGTGAGGCGGTGTATGAGCCACGGGTACCCGTGGTATGCAAAGATAATGGGCTTGTCCGTGGTAAAGAGCGTGTCGAATTCCCTGTCGGACAGGCCGTGCGGATGCTCCTCCATGGGCTGGAGCGTCATCAGGTCGACCACGTTGATCACTCGCACCCTCAGGTCGGGCGCATACCTGCGGAGCAGTTCGACGGCTGCGAGGGTTTCGATTGTCGGTACGTCCCCGCAACAGGCCATCACCACGTCGGGGGCGATGCCTTTGTCGCTGCTGGCCCATTCCCAGATCCCTATGCCCGAGGTGCAGTGCTTCACTGCGGCGTCCATGTCGAGCCACTGCGGCTGCGGCTGCTTGCCGGCCACGATCACGTTGACGTAATCGCGGCTTCTCAGGCAGTGGTCGGTTACTGAAAGCAGTGTGTTGGCGTCCGGTGGGAAATAGACGCGCACGATATCCGCCTTTTTGTTGACGACGTGATCGATAAAGCCCGGGTCCTGGTGGCTGAAGCCGTTGTGGTCCTGCCTCCAGACATGGGATGTGAGCAGGTAGTTCAGCGATGCGACAGGCCGGCGCCACGGGATTTCCTTGCAGACCTTCAGCCACTTGGCATGCTGGTTGAACATGGAATCAATGATATGTATAAACGCCTCGTAGCATGAGAAAAACCCGTGACGCCCTGTAAGGATATATCCCTCAAGCCAGCCCTGGCAGGTATGTTCACTGAGGATTTCCATAACCCTTCCGTCCGGGGAGAGGTGCTCATCCTCGGGCAGTGTGTCGGCTGTCCATGCCCGTCCCGTTACTTCAAACAGTGCGGTAAGCCTGTTCGATGCAGTCTCATCCGGGCCCATTACGCGGAAATTCTGGGCGTCTTTATTGAGTTTCATCACGTCCCGCAGGAACCGCCCCATTACGCGCGTGGCTTCTCCGAAGACCTTGCCGGGCCCGGGCACTTCAATCGCGTAGTCCCGGAAGTCGGGCATCTTCAGGTCCCTCAGCAGCAGGCCTCCGTTGGCATGGGGATTGGCACCCATACGGCGGTTTCCCTTTGGAGCCAGGTTTGTAATTTCAGGGACAGGCCTGCCGTCTTCATCAAAAAGCTCTTCCGGCCTGTAGCTCTTCATCCATTGCTCCAGCAGTTTCACGTGCCCCGGTTTCGTCGCCATCTCCGCAAAGGGCACCTGATGGGAACGCCAGAACCCCTCGGTTTTCAGACCGTCCACTTCCCTGGGACCTGTCCAGCCCTTGGGTGTCCTGAGGATAATCATCGGCCACCGGGGGCGGGCGGTGGCGCCGCTGGTGCGGGCCTTATCCCGGATATCCCTGATCTCCTGAAAGACCGTATCCAGGGTCGAGGCCATCAACCGGTGCATTGCCTCAGGGTCGTCCCCTTCAACAAAACAGGGCTTGTACCCGTAGCCTATGAACAGGCTTTCCAGCTCTTCACGGCTGATACGCGCCAGAACGGCGGGATTGGCTATTTTGTATCCGTTCAGGTGAAGTATGGGAAGCACCGCACCGTCGTGAACGGGATTGAGAAACTTGTTTGAATGCCAGGCGGTTGCAAGCGGACCGGTTTCCGCTTCACCGTCGCCCACCACGCAGGCAACAACAAGGTCGGGGTTGTCAAAGGCGGCGCCGAAGGCATGGGAGAGGGCGTAACCGAGTTCACCCCCCTCGTGGATGGAGCCGGGGGTTTCAGGCGCTGCATGACTCGGGATCCCTCCCGGAAAGGAAAACTGTCTGAAAAGCCTTTTCATGCCGGCTGCATCCTGTGAAACATTGGGATAGAACTCGCTGTATGTTCCCTCCAGGTAGGTGTTTGCCACTACGGCGGGGCCGCCGTGGCCGGGGCCTGAAATATATATCATATTGACGTCCAGGGTCCTGATAATGCGGTTGAGATGCACATAAATGAAATTCTGTCCCGGCGTGGTGCCCCAGTGCCCGAGGAGCCTGGGTTTTATATGTTGCAGCTTCAGGGGCTCTTTAAGCAGGGGATTGTCATAGAGATATATCTGGCCTACTGAAAGGTAGTTCGCCGCGCGCCAGTAGGCGTCAATCGCTTTAAGCTCTTCCCCGGAAAGAATGTCGGACATTTTATCCTCCTTTGTGCATGTTACTGTTGACGGGACCTGAGGTAATTATACTACTATTTTAAGAAAACACCATCTTTTACAGTTCAGAGTTAACCTTACAGTTGCATAAAACCACCGCCCGCGGGCAGGAGAGTCCGGCGGAAAAGCTTTATCTGCGATACCTTCAGGAAGTATTCCGCACGGCATATCGACATCCTCTGGAATTTCACTCTCCGTTACCTCCTGCAATAAAGACATATTTCCGATATCCCATCGCTTTATAAAGGTTTTACGCCGGACTCTCCTGTCGGCTTATGCAACATTAAGGTTAACGTTGAGGATCATGTGTTATGAAAAAATCGTTTTCTCGATCAGTCTGTTTTCGTATTGAGGAAACTCCTCGAGGTTGAGGGGTTTTTTCCTGATCATGTTCAATTTTATAATCTTGAAATTAAGCTCCCGGAGCTTTTTCAGGCGTTCCCTGTCATCATCCAGCGTGTCGATGAAACTCCTGAGGTTCACAATTTCCTTCCTGAGTTCAAGCTCAGGGGGCACATGCCCCGAGTTTTTCAGAACCCTGTAGGCAACCCTGAGATCTTCCGGGATCCATGTTTCATCTTCAAAAACAATGGGCTTGCCCTTTCCCTGAAGCTCGTCGAACATGCCGTCTTCCATGGCTTCCTGTATCTTTCTTTCGGCTATTTTCCTGAAGATGTCCATTTTCAACCTTACAGCGGCATAAAGATACCCGCGGCCCGCAGGGGAGGCTGACGGAAAAGCTTTGCCCGCGATACCGTTAAGGTCAAACCGCTTTCGCTTCCATGGCCTTTATTTCTTTCAGCTTGCTTTTCATACGTTCGAGGAGTTTCGCAAATGACTGTTTAACTATAATCTTGTTGTACTGGCTCCTGTAGGTGCTGATAAAGCTCACCCCTTCGATGACGACATCATAAATCCACCATTTTCCGTTCCTGAAAATAACCTTGTAGTCAATCGGGATGTCGACATTCTTTGTGACGATTGTCGTATTGACTATCCCGTATTTACCTTTGCCCCTGACGGTTTCCCTGTCATAGGTGACTTTTTCATTCGTATAAGCCTCGATCTTACCGATATACGAGGCTTCCAGCAGATCCGAAAAAACACCTACGAACTCTCTTTTCTCCTCAGGGCTTAGTTTCTTCCAGTGCCGGGCCAGCGAACGCCTCGACATCTCCATGAAATCAAAACGGTCCCTGATGAGCGCCCGTATCTTCTCGCGCCGTTCCGCTCTCCTGCCGGGCGCCGCAAGGTCTTTGTCCTTCATTATATCAAGAACGGCGTCAACTGTCGATCTTATCGCGTCTGCGGGTGTGTTTTCCGCCCTCCCTGCTCCGGACATGCCCATGGCCAGGGCCGTTATAATTATGATTTGCAGTGTTCTTTTCATCATTATCCGCCTCCTTGTTTTTTTTAGCGCTTTAAAAGTATCGCCTTTCGCTTATGCAAAGTTAACCTTTCAACCACCGCTCGTTTCAAATATCCGGGCTCCTGCAAAAGCCGTCTCCCTGTCACCTCGAACGTAGAGAGAGGTCTTGCAACTCATCGCCGCCGGAAGATTTCTCCCTCCGGTCGAAATGACACATGCAGACATTTTTACATTCACACTTTTGCAGGAGTCTCATCCCATTGCATTGTAAAGGTCTCACGGCAATTTCATCCGCCCGGTTTTCCAACATTAAGGTCTACTCTTTCTCGAAAATATATTTGCTTATGAGTTCCTCCAGCTCAATCGCGGACTCGGTCTCCAGAATCTCGCCGTTGTCGCCGATATACTCATCCGCCCCGCCGGTCTTGATCTTTATGTACTTATCGCCGATTATGCCCTGTGTCCTTATGGATGCTATTGCATCTTCCTGCAGTTTCACATCCGGGTCGATCAGAAGCTCCACGTCGGCCTCATAGTCCTCAAGCCTGATGTCCGCGACCTTTCCCACCCTGACCCCCGCAATTTCTACGGCGGCCCCCTTCTTCAGTCCGGATACGTTTGCAAAGCGGGCCTTGACGGTGTACTGTTTCGTCCCGAACAGGCTGACATCGCCCAGTTTCACGGAAAGGTATCCAAGGCTGAGCAGGCCGAGGATTATAAAAATCCCCACCGCGGTCTCAATGTTTATCTTTTTCATAATTCACCCTCCATTTCGCTTGAATAAAGCTGACCCATCGTGGTTTCGACAAACTCCCTGATCACGGGGTCGTCCGAGAGCTGGAACTCTTCGGGAGTAATACAACTGTGAATCAGGCCGTTATGAAGCAATGCCACGTAATCAGCCAGCTTGAATATCTTCGGCACATCATGGCTGACGATGACGGCGGTGTATTTCAACTGTGTCTGCGTGCGGAAGAATACGCGGTATATCTCGTTGCTCTTTGCGACGTCAAGCCCCGTAGTTGGTTCATCAAAAAAGATTATCCGCGGCTCCAGGACGAGCGCACGCGCGAGACCGACCCTCTTTCTCATGCCGCCGCTGATCTGTGCGGGATATTTGTCGTCGCTGCCGGTGATGTCCATAAGGGCAAGGTTTCTGTCCACGATTTTTTTTATCTCGGCCTCCGGAAGCCTTGTCCGCTCCCTGAGGGGAAGGGCCACATTGTCATATACGGTCATTGAATCAAAGAGCGCCGCATTCTGGAACAGGACGCCGAAACCGGCCCTGATCGCGCGGAGTTCCCTTTTGCCGGCCCTGCTTATATCCTTTCCGTAGACAAGCACTTTGCCGCTGTCCGGCCTGACCAGCCCGAGGATATGTTTGATGATCTGGCTCTTGCCCTGGCCGCTTCCGCCGACGATGACGGTTGTCTTTCCCTCCATTATGGAGAGGTTCACTCCCTTCAAGACCTGCTGCGGGCCGTATGATTTTTTTACGTCTATAAGCTGTACAACCGCTTTTTCACTCATAAAAGCACCGATGTCAGGAAATAATCGAATAACAGTATGCACACGGACGACATGACCACCGCATTGGTGGTTACACTGCTTACGCCTTCGGCCCCGAACCCCCCGCCTTTTGTCAGATGGACGTAGTAACCCTTTGAAGAGCATATCCATATGATCAGGACCCCGAAGCAGAGGGATTTGACAAACCCCATGTAAATATCACCGAACTCCACATCGTTGTACATGCTTGAAAAATATGCCCCTTCATTGATTCCGAGGAGGCCGACTCCAACCGCATATCCCCCCAGTATCCCGATAACGTTAAAGAGCGCGGTCAGCAGGGGGAGGGAGACGATGCCCGCTATGAACTTGGGGGCCACGACATACTTGTGCGGATCAATGGCCATGCACTCCAGTGCGTCGATCTGTTCGGAGATGCGCATGATGCCTATCTCAGCGCATATTGCGGAGCCCGCCCTGCCCGTTACCATGAGCGCCGCCATGACGGGGCCCAGCTCCCTGATAAGGCTGAGGGCCACGGCAGTCCCCAGGAGCCCTTCCGCCCCGAACTTGCTGAGGGTGTTGTACCCCTGGAGTCCCAGCACCATGCCCGTGAAAACACCGGTGAACAGAATGACAAACACCGACCGCGCGCCTATATGGTATATCTGCTTGACGACGGGGAACACCTTGTACGGCGGCATCAGCATGCTGACGACCGAATAAAAGAGGAATATGCCCATCCTGCCGATCTGGTTGACCTGGTACAGGACATCAGCCCCCAGCTTTTCAAAGAAACGTATCATAATCTTCCCGCAATAAATGTTTTCAAGAAAGCTTAACCCGCATCACGCGCCGGTCGTCACTCAGGTTTTAAACGTCCGGCGTTAGTTTTTGTTCGGCATAACAGCCGCGGTTCTTTAAAATTTTTCTCAGGTGCCCGGGTGAAAAGCGAAAAGACGTGGAAGGCGGGTAAGTTACGAGGGGTAAGTTACGTGGAGTCAGGATTTAGGGCCGGGTCTCCCGCCGGGTGACAAAACTATTATCCCTATCCCGACACACGTCAGTATGACACCGAGGGCAAAGAGGTACTTGTAAGGTATTGCAACCAGAGGGCTGCCCGCTGCCCCGGCATTACCGGAGATGGTTGCTCGTTCTCCGCCGAATGCCACTATCATGTTGCCCATATTGCCGAAAAAGTTTGATGTCAGGCATACGTCGGGTTTGGGATGAAACTCCGTAATAAAGGGAAGCGTGGCCGTGGGCAGGCAGATCCCCACAAGGAGAAGAATAATTCCGATTTTTTTTGCTCTTGTCATTTCCTGATACTTTTCGGGAGTGCCGCTTATTAATATTGTTAATATCTAAATTAACACCAACAATCCCGGATTGTCAATTTCAGCATCCTTGACGTTGAACCGACCTTGATGTTGCATAAGCGTTTATGCCGCTGTAAGGTAGACCGGCGCGCTGCAGGGGGAGAGTCTCCGCCCGGAACGGCCTAAAATATCGAAGCCATCCGTTCGGTGGACCTGTTGAGCCGTTTTGATATCACGAGGAAGATGTGCCTGAGAAGCTTCAGCCCCAGCATGGGGTGTTTTTCCATAAGCTTCTCGAAGTCCCTGCTGGAGAGGGTTACAATGTCAACGGGCTCGAGTATCACGGCCGTGACGGACCTAGCCTGATCCGTGAGCAGGCAAAGCTCGCCCACCACCGTGCCTTTCGCAAACGTGCCGACAATCATGTATTTCCCCTCGAACTCTGTTTTCTTCTTTATGCCGATTTTCCCTGAAATGATAAAAACCGCGTAA
>JALSHG010000051.1 GCA_026982355.1 Thermodesulfovibrio sp. | reverse complement strand
ACCGAAAGATTTCTCCCTCCGGTCGAAATGACATATACGGGCATTTTCACACTTTTGCAAGAGGCTCAGGCGATGGGATATGTCCCTGTTGCAGGACTTAACGGAGAGTGAAGTTCAAAAAGACGGCCATATGCCGTGCGGAATATGTCCCGGAGGTATCGCGGATAAAGCTTTTCCGCCGGACTCTCCTGCCTGCGGGCGGTGGTTTTATGCAACTGTAAGGTAAATAAACCGGTACGGCTGAACTCTTACGGCTTATGAAGAAATATGAAAATATTGCAAAGGCATTTTATGACATAGGTAAATATGCCTTTACCGCCTTAATCGTGGGACAATTTCTTTCGGAAAAATTCAATCTGTTTGCAACGCTGTCTGGGATAGCCTTTTCAGTTATATCCTTCAGTACAGCCATAATGCTTGAGAAAATTAAGGAGGACTAAGATGAACGGCTTGGCCATTGTATTTTTATTGGGCATTGTGATGGTTCTCGGCATCTATTTTTTCATTAGAAGATCAGAGAAAAAACACAAGCATACTCATTAATGATTGATTGATTCCCTGTGCTGCTTACCTTCACTTATAGCAGTTGTTGGTTTGATTTATGTGCAACCCGAACAGAGCGATTCTTAAACCTGACTTGCAGGGCAAATCCTTCAGGGTCGCTTATAAAGCAGACGCATAAGCCAGGAAGCATGTTGTAATTATTTGGATTAGCTCCCCCGGCTCTCTTTAACCTGAGAGGGGAGGTGTAATATACCTTGAATGTTGTATAAGCGGGCAGGGGAGTGCGCAGGCGATGTTTTTATGCAGATGTAAGGTTGATATGAGGCTCTTGCAAAAGTCGTCTCCCTGTCACCTGCAACGGAGAGAGAGGTCTTATAACTCACCGCTGCCGAAAGATTTCTCCCTCCGGTCGAAATGACATATACAAGCATTTTCATACTTTTGCAAGAGGCTCGAATATATTATTTTTTGAAAATCCCCCCTTGCCGGAGGGGGTAACCGAGTAGTGACGGTTTTATAAAGTCGCAAAGGGAGGGAAAGCATGCCGTACCGGATAGAGTTCAACATGTCCCTTGACTGCATAGACAGGGATGAACTGTTGGAGCGCATAAACGGAAGCCCGGATTTTGTGCTTGTCGACACCATCGGGAAGTATGAAGGCAACAGATATAAGATCAAAGGCGCCAGAACCATTCCGTATCCGGAGGTTGTGGACAGGAGGGAGGAATTAAGGCATTTTGATGAAATCATCATCTACTGCAAACACAAAGACTGCAGCGCCTCCAAGAAGGTCGCCCTTGCCCTGAAACTGCTGAACATTCCGAATGTGAAGGTTTACGAGGGAGGGATTGATGAATGGACCGCCCACAACCTCCCTGTTGAGGAGGAGTGAGTTTTTCCAACGGACGCGTGTGGCATTCAGCCTTTACGGGGCCTTACGGGATCTCCGAACATGAACTTGCAGCAGCCCAGATCCAGCACCCGGTTGTCTTCGGACAGATGGGACCTTAAATCCTTTGTTATATGGTATATCCTGTGAATCCCCTCTTTCCTTTTTTTGACCAGTCCGTTTGCCTCCAGTATCCTGAGGTGTTTCGACATGTTGTACATCTGTATGCCGAGGCTTTTTGACAAATCCTGCACCGTGGCCTCTTTTTTCAGAAGCTCGTGGATGATCTGCAGGCGGTTTTCATCCGCCAGGGCTTTTAAGATTGTCGTCCAGCTGAAGTGGGATTCCGGCCCCGGATTTTCCGGCTGTCGTGCCATGTATTAGTATATGTTCTTTCCGGGAGAAAAACAAGAATCCTCTCTTCTTCCGCGCTTGCCGTGAGAGACTCTGTTTATGCCTTTTCCCGGGTGTCTTTTCATGTCTGTTTTTATTATAATCACATGGTTGAAAAAATCAAATAAATTAACAAGTAACAATCATTCCCGAAAATTGCTGTTGCCCTAAAATCGGCAGTATGTTATAATTCGCCGATACGTCTCGATTCTTGCTGATTCAATTACTTTAAAAAAACAGGGATTATTCACAAATGCTGCTTTATTTGTTTCTGGCGGTCTACTTTTTTATTCTGATTGCGGTCTTCATATATGCTTCACACCGCTATTACATGATATACCTCTATTACAGGCATCAGAAAGACAAACCTGTACTCAAGGAAAGATTGAAGAAACTGCCGCGTATCACGATTCAACTGCCGGTATACAATGAAGTCTACGTGGTAAAACGGCTGATCACCGCGGCCTGCAACCTTGATTATCCGAAGGAACTGCTTGACATACAGGTGCTTGATGACTCAACCGATGAAACAACGGCCGCGGCGCGGCAGTGCGTGAGTGAGTTCAGGGAAAGGGGATTCGATATTCATCATATACACCGCACCAACAGGGAAGGCTTTAAAGGCGGGGCGCTGGCAAACGGGTTGAAATACGCAAAGGGTGAATTCATCGCCGTGTTTGATGCGGATTTTGTCCCCCGGAAGGATATGTTGCAAAAGACAATACATTTTTTTGCAGACAGGTCCGTGGGCATGGTCCAGACGAGGTGGAGTTACCTGAACAGGAAATATTCGTTTCTCACAAAGATACAGGCTATCATGCTTGACGGCCACTTTGTAATAGAGCATACCGCAAGGAACTGGTCCGGCAGGTTTTTCAATTTCAACGGTACGGCTGGCATATGGAGAAGGGAGGCCATAGAGACCGCGGGAGGATGGCATCATGACACCCTTACGGAGGATCTGGACCTGAGCTACAGGTCGCAGTTGAAAGGATGGAAGTTTATATTCCTGAAAGACGAGCTGTCGCCGTCTGAAATACCGGTTGAGATCAACGGATTCAAGAGCCAGCAGCACAGGTGGGCGAAGGGTTCCATACAGACGGCCAAGAAGCTGCTTCCCCGGATTCTCAGAAGCAACCTTCCCCTGAAGGTGAAGGTTGAGGCATTTTTCCACCTGACAAACAATGTTTCATATCTGCTGATGCTGCTGCTGTCCATCCTGATTTACCCCTCCATGGTCGCAAGGATAAACATCGGGTGGTTCCAGATGCTGGTGACCGACGTCCCTTTCCTGCTGGTGGCCACGATAGGTATATCCTTTTTTTATCTCTGTTCCCAGAAAGAGGCGTACAGGGACTGGAAATCAAGGCTGTTTTACCTGCCCATGCTGATGTCGCTCGGGATAGGACTCACGGTCAGCAATTCAAAGGCCGTGCTGGAGGCGGTGTTCAACAGACAGACGGAGTTCAAACGCACGCCGAAGTACAGGATCGAGAACAAGAAGGATAAATGGGCCGGCAAGAAATACGGGGGGGGGATAACCATCCTCGTGATCTTTGAGCTGCTGCTCGGCATCTATTTTGCGTTCAATATTTACTTTGCATATATAAATGAAATTTACGTGTCGATTCCTTTTCTCATGATTTTCATGGTCGGTTTTTTTTATGTTGCTTTTTTATCTCTCATTCAGGTAATATGGAAAGGTATTTTTTCAAACCCGATTATACGGCACTTCAGTTCCAAGAGAAACAGGGAAGACGCTATTGCAGCATAGGAGCAAACCATCTGAATTATTTTTAAATAAGAGACTCTTGCAAAAGTGTGGAAATGTCTGTATATGTCATGTCGACCGAAGGGAGAAATCTTTTGGCAGCGGTGAGTTATAAAGACCTCTCTCTCCGTTCGAGGTGACAGGGAGACGACTTTTGCAAGAGCCTCATAATTTAATTTCAAAGAAAAGGAGAAGCGCCATGAGAAAAAAAAGATTGATGATTTTATTAATCGTTGCGGTAACCAGCATCTTTTTATCCAGCCAGGCTTTTTCAGCGTGGACACAGCCGAAAGGCCATTCCTACAATCAGCTGACACTGAGCTATTATAAAACCGTGAAGAAATTCACAACCATAGAGAGGGACGAGGACAAGCGCGTCACCTCCACGACGGCGCGGCCCTACGTGGATGAACAGGAGGAGTTCACATCCACAAAGCTGACCTATTACGGTGAATACGGCATCACGGACACACTGACGGTGACCGCTTCCATCCCGTATGACTGGCAGAGATCCAATGATACAATGAAATATGCGGGGGAAGACGGTCCGAGCGGGATCGGAGACATAAATATCGGCCTGAGGCACAAACTGCTGGACAATCTCCTCGGTACCGGGGCGCTGATGTCCGTTGAGGGGACACTCAAGATCCCCGAGGCATATGATTACGGGTATCCGTTTACCGACCTCAGTCTCGGCCTGGGACAGTATGACTTTACACTGGCTCTCGTGTTCGGCAAGGCCTTTTCCAAGGGATACGGCGTGCTTAACGTCGGTTACATGTATGCCTTTGAGAACACCGAATATGACCCTGTAACATTCAAGCCCTCCGACCAGATTAAAGTCACGCTGGTCCGTGAATATCCCATCACGCCTAAACTTGCGGTAAGGGGCGTGCTGAGCTGGATAAGGTCGGTTGGAAACGCAGAGGTTTCCGATGAGCTCATAAACGCAAGTTATGAATACGGCGGTGTTGCATCAAACGGAGACGCCGTGATCATAAAAGAGACGCTGGTACTCGAGCCGAATGACCTGAACGGAGGCATTGCCCTTGTAGTCAAGATAAATCCGAAGATGCAGACGGTGCTTTCATACAACCGGGATCTGGCCGGAGCCGGTATCTTCAGCACCAGCAATACCGGCCTTGGCGACAACCTCGGCATAGCATTCGTTTACATGCATTAACCGGTCGTAGTGTAGCATTACTGATATAAATCAATCCCCCCTTGCAGGGCAGGCAAGGGGGGGATTGGCCATTTTTCGACTTCCCCGGAGACTCAAAGAAGATCAGGCTGGCGGCTTGCCTGTTTCATCCCAAAGGGTGCATGCGGATCAAGAAAAAATTCCTGTTTCAGGTTGCGGCGCTTCTCCTCCTGTCGGTGTTGTCTCTCTACATCTATGAGAACAGGTTCGCCCTGACGGCCGTCTTCTACCAGACCATCAGCTCGCCTGAAGAAGCAATAAACAAATACAGGGAGGCTGTTGAAGCAAATCCTGAAGATGTCTACTCTCTTTATAATCTCGCCCTGATGTATAAGGACAGGGGGGAGCTTGACATGGCCGCGGAAGTATATGAAAAGCTGCTGACCGTATCACCCGGCCATCCCTACGCCTATTTTGACCTGGGGTATATTTATATGAAAAAGGGGAAGTACGACAAGGCCACGGCATTGCTCCTGAAGGCGGTGGAGATGGATCCCGGCAATATTCATGCACACCAGACGCTCGGCAATATCTACAAGGAAAGAGGCAGATATGAAGAGGCCCTGGCGGAGTACAACAAGGTCCTGCAGATAGAACCGGCGAACCGCTATGCGTTGTGGGACATTGCCGAGGTTTATGAGAAGATGGGGCTCAGGGACAAGGCGGAGGAACAGTTCAGGTATTATCACGAGATGACGGACTGCAGTCTGAAGAGACTATGGAACTGTTTTGATTGATGTTGCGTAAGCCGGCAGGGGAGTCCGCCGTGAAACCTGCCGGACTCCCCTGCCCGCAGGCGGTGTTTTTATGCAACTGCAAGGTAAACAGGCAGTGGTATTTTATGCCACTGTAGGGTTTTGATCAAGAATACGGCGGCATATATAATAATCAATCTCATCCTCTTTTCTTCGTGGTATATCCTGTTGTTCAGGAAAAAGAGGCTCATCGGGTTTGCGGACAGGGTGATCGGAGCCTTTGTCCTGTACCTGGCGCAGATAACGGCCACGGAGATGCTTCTGGGCATCGTATTCAGGCAGCTCTTTGCAATCCCGCTTTTCCTGCTTAATATTTCGATGTCTCTGACCGTGCTGGTGCTGGCCCTGCCGCCCCGGAGAAGTGATTCTTTTGCAGCCGGTAATAGTATCGGGTCTTTTTTAAGGTCCGTCCTCAGCGAGATAAGGTCCGGGACATCCATGGCAGCCGGAATAATCCGGAACGACCGGATACTGTTATTGATTTCCGGCCTTTCCGGCCTGACCGTTGCCTGGATAGTATTTACAGGGTATCTCTTTCCGCCGTATGCATGGGATGCTCTCTGGTATCACCTCCCGATCGCCGGTTATATCATGCAGGACGGCGCCATCCGGGAAGTGTCCAACCACTCGTTCATCAATCAGTTCATCAATATCTTTCCCAAGAATATGGAGCTTTTTTTCATATGGAATATCATCTTCCTGCAGAATGACGCGATAGTGGATTTGAGCCAGTTGCCTTTTGCAATAACCGGGGCGCTTGCGGTATACAGTATCGCCGTCAAGCTGGGTGTCAGGGCAAGGTATGCCGTTTACTCTTCCCTGCTCTTCTTTTTCACCCCCGTGATAATCCTCCAGTCCACGACGAACTATGTGGATGTCGCGGTGTCCGCCCTGTTCATAATCGCCGTCAATTTCCTGGTTCACGGCAATCCGGCCCGCCTGACCGCCTCCACCGTATTGGGAAGGGGAACCGAACTATCAGGACAAAAGAAGATTCAGACCGTGCTTGCCGGGCTGGCGACAGGCATACTGCTCGGCACGAAAGGCTCGGGGCCCCTGTTTGTGATCATATTATCCGCTGCGGTTCTGATACGGGATATGAGGGGATATCGCCCGGTATCCGGGGAAGGCCTCCGGGGAACGTGTCGTACAATAAGAAAGAGCTTCAATATCTATGCCGTCCGGTTTCTGCTTCCAGTGTTGTTTCTGGGGGCATACTGGTATGTGAAGAACTGGGTGTTGTACGGCAACCCCGTGTATCCCATGGAGATAACCATATTCAACATCACTGTCTTTAAGGGACTGTACAGCGGGATGGTGGAGTCCGCTCCACGGGTTATCAATCAGTTGAGCCCCGCACTGAGGCCCCTTTATGTATGGCTGGAGAATGTCGGGTATTATCTCTATGACTCCAAGCTGGGGGGGCTTGGTCCCGTATGGTTCATCCTGTTTCTGCCCGGTGTAATGTTTTCCGTGGGTTATGCGCTGATAAGAAAGAGGAATGATTACCTCGCGGTATGTGTAATCTTCGCCGCGGCCTTTCTCATGTACCCGAGAAACTGGAATCCGAGGTATGTTATCTTTGTTACCGGCCTTGGTGCGCTTTCCTTCGGGCTGGTGATGGAATATTTTCACAAAAGGGCAAATCTATTGAGACTGATTGCCCTGTCCCTGGCGGGGTATGTGTTTCTTACTGCAAATTCACCGGGTATCACCCCTGAGAAGGTCAGGGAGTTCATTCACCTGCCCCCGTCCGGGCGGACAATAGCCCGGCAGGCCCCTTTCATAATAGACTTGTACGCGCGGCAGGAATATGGATACTGGACGTGGATAAGTGATAATATATTGAAAGGCGACACGCTTGCCTATACCTTTGAGCCGCTGTTTCTTTCCCCATTGTGGAACAGGGCGTTTTCAAACAGGATAGCCTATGTCGGATCAGGCAATTACGAGGAATGGCTGAGGGATTTGGAGAACAGCAACGCCACATATGTGTTATTCAGGCGGTACTCGCGGGAAGACAAGTGGGTTGCAATGGAAAGACAGCGGGCATCCCGTGCCGGACTGAAAGAGAGATTCAGGGTTGTCTATGCCGATGAAAACTACAAGATAGCGAGAGTGCAAGGGGAATGAAGACGGAAAGAAGAAAAGACCTTTTTTTCATCCTGTATATCACGGCCGTGATTATAATGGCTGTGATATATTTCACAGTGCCTGAAAGGGCGGCGTTTCTGGAGAATCAGTTTAAATGGTGGGGCCAGGTGCTGGATATCATAAGGGGAGGGAGGTAATCCGGAAGAGAGGAAGCCATGCTGAACGGCAAGAGGATAGCGGTGATCATACCGGCGCTTAATGAAGAGAAGACACTGCCGCGTGTCCTGGACGACATACGGAGGGACCTCGTGGATGATGTGGTGATCGTGGACAACGGCAGCAGCGACAGGACACCCTTTATAGCGCGCGAGAAGGGAGCGACTCTGCTTTTTGAGGCGAGAAAGGGCTACGGCTACCCATGCCTTAAGGGAATTGAGTATCTTAAGACAAAAAAACCCGATATCGTCGTATTTGTGGACGGCAATTACAGCGACCATCCCGACGAGATAATCAGGCTGGTTGAGCCCGTGGTCCGCGAGGATTACGACCTTGTTCTCGGCTCGAGGATCATGGGACGCGTCGAGAAAGGCGCGCTCCGCGTGCCCGTGCGTTTCGGCAATCTCCTGGCCACGGTTCTGATCAGGTTGCTCTATGGATTCAGGTACACTGATATCGGACCTTTCAGGGCCATAAAGTTTGACCGGTTGCTGGACCTTGAAATGAAGGACAACTACGGATGGACGGTCGAGATGCAGGTGAAGGCCGTCAAGAAAGGCTACAGGATCAAAGAGGTCCCGGTCAGCTACCGCATGGGCACGGGAAAGTCGAAGATCACGGGGAATATAAAGGGTATAGCGGTAGTCGGGTACAGAATATTGTACGCGGTATTCGGAAACCTGTGAATCCGTTGCAAAAGTGTGAAAATGCCTGCATATGTCATTTCGACCGGAGGGGGAATTTTTCCGGCAAGGACTTTTGCAAGGGCCTCCTGTTTTAACCTTAATGTTGCATAAGCGGGCAGGCGACGTTTTTATGCAACTGTAAGGTTATTAATAAGAGCGCGGCACGATTTTCAGAAATCTTCTCTTGCCCACTTTCAGGAGGTGCTCGCCCGGCGGGAGTTTCCTGCCGGGTTCCGTCCATTTCTCCCCGTCCACCTTCACACCGCCCTGTTTTATGAGCCGTATACCTTCACCTGTGCTTTTGACCAGGCCGGAGAGTTTCATTATCCCCGGAAGCCATGTGTCCGCGTCTTGCGCGTCAAGTCTGAAGACGGGGAGGTCATCCGGCAGGCCCTTTTTCCTGAATATATTCTCAAATTCCTCTTTCGCCTTTACCGCCGCGTCCCTGCCCCAGTACCTCTGAACTATCTCGAATGCGAGGTTCTTTTTACATTCCATGGGGTGCAGGGAGTTGTTTTCGAGGCCGTTCCTCAGGTCATTCAGCTCATCCGGGGAGATACGGCTGAGCAGCTCGTAGTATCTGACCATCAGGCCGTCGTTGATGGACATTATCTTGCCGAACATTTCCCCCGGCGGATCCGTAACCCCTATGTAGTTGCCGAGGCTCTTGCTCATCTTGTTGACGCCGTCGAGGCCTTCAAGCAGGGGCATCATGATCACGACCTGCTCCTTCATGCCCATTTTCCTCTGCATGCTTCTTCCCATGAGCAGGTTGAATCTCTGGTCGGTGCCGCCGAGCTCGACGTCCGACCTGAGAACAACAGAGTCATATGCCTGGAGCAGCGGGTAGTAGAATTCAAGTATACTGATATCCTGCCCGTTCCGGAATCTCTTTTTGAAGTCTTCACGCTCCAGCATCCTTGCCACCGTCTGCATGGAACCCAACCTCGCAAACTCCATTATATCCATGGAAGCGAACCATTCGCTGTTGAATCTCACCTGTGTCTTCCGGGGATCGAGTATCCTGAAGACCTGTTTTTTATAGGTCCCGGCATTCCTGAGCACCTCTTCCCTGCTCAGGGGTTTTCTCATCTCCGACTTGCCGGTGGGATCTCCTATCATCCCCGTAAAATCCCCTATGATAAATATCGCCTCGTGCCCCAGTTCCTGGAACTGGCGCATTTTCTCAAGGAGCACGGTGTGCCCCAGGTGGATATCCGGCGCGGACGGATCAAAACCGGCCTTTATCTTCAGGGGGGTGCCGCTCCCGTAAGAGTGCCGGAGCAGCCCTATCAGCTCCTCTTCAACCAGTATCTCCGCGGTGCCGGCCTTGATACGCCTGAGCTGTTCTTCGGGTTTTAACATACTCATGACATTGAAAGGATACAGGATTTCCCGTACAAGATGCAAGATGAGAGGAGAAGGTTTACCTGTACACCCTCTTTATCCTCCGGCCGATGGATGTGAGGACTTCGTACGTAATAGTGCCGGTCCTGCGCGCGATCTCCTCCGCGGTGATTTCTTCTTCACCCTGCCGGCCCATCAGCACCACCTCCGACCCGTAACCGACATCCGGAATATGTGAGACATCCACCATTATTGTGTCCATACAGACCCTTCCGGCTACGGGGGCGCGTTTCCCGTTGATAAGCACCTCGCCGGAATTGGAAAGCTTTCTGCTGTATCCGTCCGCATACCCGACCGGGATTGTCGCTATGATGCTTTCCCTTTCCGTGATAAACGTCCTGCCGTAGCTTACCGGCGTACCCCGCGGGACTTTTTTCAGCATCAGGATGCCGCTCTTCAGGCTCAGTACAGGCTCAAGGCCGTCGGCGGCCGGATAAGAGTAACCATAAAGCATAATACCCGGTCTTACCATGTCGAGATGGGCGGCCGGCATGCTCATCACAGCGGCGCTGTTTGCCATGTGATAATATTTGAAGGTGATTTTCTTCCGTCTCAGTTCATCGCTGAGAGATAGGAAGTCCTGCAACTGGCGGTTTGCGAATTCCTTGTCTTCAAGGTCTGCATCCGAAAAATGGCTCATCAGCCCTTCAAGGCGTATATTTTTGAGGCGTGCTATTTCGGGTATGTCCCTGAGCGCCCGGGCCGTATCAAATCCGACACGGGTCATCCCCGTGTCTATTTTGATATGGATTGCAATCAGGCGGTTGCGCCTGCGGGCCTCTGCGGAAAACCTTTCGGCAGTGACGAAGTCGAAAACCACTGGTGTAAGATTGTACCTGAAGTACGCATCAATGTTGTCCCTGTCGAAAAAGACAACTATGGGTGCGGTTATGCCGGATTCCCTCAGTGCCACGGCCTCGCCTGTAAAGGCCGTCCCGAGAACGGAGACGCCTTCTTTTACCAGGTGTTTCGATACGGCTACTGCTCCGTGCCCGTAAGCATCGGCCTTTACAACAGCCAGTATGCTGCTGCCGTCGCCCGTTTTTTCCCTTGCAACCCTGAGGTTGCGGGACAGGGCATTGAGATCGATTTCGGCAAAGGATTTATGCAGTTTCACTTACGGCCGGTTTTCCTTGCCCTCACCGGATTCCCCGGGCTTTTTACCCGGTGTCACATCAATCTCAGAGGGTTCGGATGTGGATTTTTTGAAATTCCTGATAGCCTCTCCAATACCCCTGCCGATCTCGGGTAATCTTGACGCGCCGAAAAGAATCACGACGATTACCAGGATGATAATCAGCTCTGTTGCTCCAAGACCGAACATCTCACCCTCCTTTCCGCTTTTCTTTCAAGTTAACCTTACAGTTGCATAAAACCACCGCCTGCGGGCGGGAGAGCCGGAGGTTTTACGGCGGGCTCTCCCGCTGCCTTATGCAACATTAAGGTTTGTCTTCGGGCCGCAAATAAACGTCGACATCTTCAGGGGTATTGAGATTTATAAATGACAGCCCCTCAGGGTCGATCCCTTTTATTTCCGCCCGTGGAATATATTGTACCCTTTTATTGTTTAAAAAATCTTTCAGGCTCTTTTTCCCCGACAGGAGGGCCTTCTCCATGGAGGGCAGCAGCCTTCCAGAATAAAAGGCAAAGAGCGGCTCTGCAGAGCTTCGTGCGCGGGAGGACTTCGGAACCACGGCATCATAACCGTCCCTTTTCGACGCCATATACTCTATGACCGCCCCGTTCACAAAAGGCATGTCGCAGGCGGATATGAAAACCCAGGGAACCGAAGAATTTAAAAGGGCGGTGAAGACACCGGTCATGGGGCCCCTTGTATCATAAATATCGGCAAGCAGCGTGACACCGGGATAGAGGTAGAGTTCCGGCCTGTGCGTGACGATAGAGACCTCGCTGAAGAGCCGTTTCATGATGCGGAGGTTTCTCTCTATAATCCTCTGCCCCCCGACCCGGATAAAGGCCTTCGGCACGGGCATCCTCCTGTTTTCACCTCCGGCAAGGATTGCAGCCGAACAGTCTTTAAGAGAGCCATCCATTAATCAAACCCGTCTCCTTGTACGTTAACCTTACAGTTGCATAAAACCACCGCCGGCCCGCTTATGCAACATTAAGGTTCACTTATTTTATCACAGTCAACCTTACAGTTGCATAAAACCACCGCCCGCGGCAATCGAATCAGGGCGCGCCCTTACTGCAAATTTCTTGACAAAAATTTCCCATTATGATTATCTAAGAAAGTTTTTCAAAACAACTCCAGGATCATACAGTCAAGAAGAAACGGGATGAATTGGCTGCAAAGCCGGATTGCAAAAAATCATATCATTAACGGCAGTGTTTTGCTTCTGCCGGACATTTGCCGGGGTGTTTGATATATGCCGGTTAAAAACGCTTCCGGGTTCAAGGTGCAGAGTTCGTAAGGTGAAAAGACAAAGCAGACAAAGACCGGCATAGAGACTTTCGGAGACCCCGGGTGGCATGGAACGGATACGTGCCCCCCGATATTAATCCCGGAACAGCGTTACCGGCCTTGTAAAAAAACAAGGAAATCCTTAAATTAAAATATGCGGAAAGTGAGTGTTCAGTGTCTTTAGGAGAGAATAATGGAAAGAAAGGTCAATAAATTACTGGTTGCAAACCGGGGTGTGCCGGCAGTGAGGGTCATGCTTACATGCAGGGACAGAAAGATCAGGACCACCGCGGTTTACAGCACCCCCGACCGTCTTGCCCATCATGTGTTTATGGCTGATTCAGCAGTGCATATCGGCGAGGCTCCTCCTGTGGAATCCTATCTGAATATGGAACATATGATCAACGCCGCCCTTCAAACCGGATCTGATGCAATCCATCCGGGCTGGGGCTTCCTTGCGGAGAATGGAGATTTTGCCCGCATGGTGATGGATGCGGGCCTCACCTGGATAGGACCTCCGCCGGAAGTCATCAGATTGATGGGGGACAAGATAGAGGCGAAAAAGATTGCTGCGAGAGCTGATGTGCCCACTATTCCCGGCATCAGCGACGTAAAGGATGTCAAGGAGATAAAAAAGTGGTTGAATGAGGCGGATGTGAATTTCCCTGTCATGATAAAGGCGGCGGCAGGCGGGGGTGGAAGGGGCATGTTTAAGGTCGAAAGCGAGGATGGACTGGCCACTGCTTTTTCCCAGGCCAGATCCGAGGCAATGAAGGCCTTTGGCGACGACACTGTACTTGTTGAGAAATACATTGAATCCGGAAGGCATATCGAAGTGCAGGTTGTGGCTGATGAACATGGTAATGTTGTTCATCTTTTTGAGAGGGAATGTACCATACAGAGACGGAACCAGAAGATTATAGAGGAGGCCCCTTCACCCACACTGAATGCCGACCTTCGGAATGAGATATGTCTTACCGCTGTCAGACTCATGAGAGAGATTGGGTACAGGTCTGCCGGAACTATCGAGTTCATCTTTGATTCCGTCACAAAGAAATTCTATTTTCTTGAAGTGAATACGCGTCTACAGGTAGAGCACGGCATTACCGAACTTATTACAGGTCTGGATATCGTGGGGATAATGCTTGATGTTGCCACGGGAAAGAAACTGCCTTTCAAACAGCCGGATATTCACCCCAACAGATGGGCGCTTGAGGTCCGCCTCAACGCAGAGGATCCCAGGAGCTTCAGCCCTTCTTTCGGGACGGTGACGCGCCTTCAGATCCCGCAGGGGCCGAATGTGAGGGTATCGTCAGGCGTTTATGAGGGAGATGACGTCCCGCCCTATTATGATTCCCTGTTCATGCTCCTGATGACTGCAGGGGCTGACAGGCAGGACGCCATCAGGGTCATGGACAGGGCGCTCGGCAGGAACCTGAGAGTGGAAGGGATCAAGTCGCTCCAGCCTCTGCTCCTCAGCATTATAAGGCATCCCGCCTTTATCGCCGGGGAGTTTTCCACACGGTTTCTTGAAGAACACCATGATGAGCTTGTATCGATGTTTGTAGAGAAGAACAGCGAAGACGAGGTGCTCAAGATAGCAAAATATGTTGCGGAAATCTCCGCCCTGGGCCCGCAGGGATGGATGTGAGAACAGAAATGAAAAATTCAAAATTCAAAACTCAAAACACAGGGAATGAAACAGAAAACTATGTCCTTGTAAAACCCGGCATGTCCCCGAAGGAAATAGTTGATAAGGTGCGCTCAAGTGCAAAGGTCTTTCTGTCTTCCACGGGAATGCGTGATGCAGGGCAGTCCGATTACAAAAACCGGCACCGCATTTACGACCTTTCCACCCTTGCCCCTTATTACAACAACATGGGACTTTTCAGCGCCGAATGCCATGGGGGCGCGAGATGGCATGTGGGGGTTATGAACAGGAGAGAAAGTCCTTTCGAGGAGATAGCGATCCTGCGGGAGCTTATGCCGGATGTGCTGCTGCAGACCCTTATCAGAGAGACAAACCTGTGGGGATACAGGCCCTATCCGAAGAATGTGATTGAGTATGTTGTATCCCGCATTGACATTGATGTATGGAGATGTTTTTCCTTTCTGAATGACGTAAGGAATATGCGTGCAGTGGCAGAGGTGGTAATGAAGAGGGGAAGGCTGTTTCAGCCCGCCATCTCATTTACAGTTGCTGAATGGGCAACAAATAAGTACTATCTGGGCGTTGTCAGGGATATTGTCGATCTCTGCGGAGGTACAGATGAGATTATCGTCTGTATCAAAGATATGGCCGGTGTGGGAAGCATCAAGCAGATCGGCACACTCGTCGACTCCATCAAACAGGCTTATCCGGAAATCGTCCTCCAGTATCACAGGCATATAACGGACGGTCTTGCCATGCCGGCTCTTTTGGCCGCGGCGCAGGCCGGGACGAAGATATTCGACGTGGAAGAAGACTCTCTGGTGCGTTTTTACGGGCAGTCCCCCATCCTCGGTGTTCAGGCTTATTTTGAAGAATCGGGCATATCCGTTCATCTCAACAGGAAAGATGCTGAGGCGGCTGTTCAGAAAGTCCGTGAATGGATAGGTCACTATGAGTGGGCTGAATCCCCCTTTAAAGGATATGACCACACCGTCACTTCACACAAGATGCCGGGAGGGGCCTTCCCGAGCTCCTTTGAGCAGGCGGAAAAGGGTGAATTCCTTCATCTTATGCCCGCCGTTTTAAAGGTGATGTCCCTTTATAACAAGATTATTCACTATTTCGACGTTACACCCGGCTCGCAGATTACATGGGTCACGTGCAGCGGAATAGTAAACTGGTATGCCAAAGAAAGAGGAGAAGCTGGGGTAAATCACCTTATTGAACTTCTTGTGAAGTTCATTGATGAAAAAGGGCTGAACCTTGATTCGATGAAAAAGGAAGAGCAGGCGGAGATACTCGGTCTTTTCAGAAACGCGCCGGGTGACTTTAAAAATCTGCTTGTCGGCAGTTACGGAAAGCTTCCCATGGGCTGGCCGCCCGGGTGGGTATACAGGAGTGCTTTCGGCGAAGAGTGGGAGGACAGGATCAGGGAGAGAAGAGAACTCTCTCCTCTGGACGTGCTGGAAGATGATGACCTTGTCAAGCTGAGGAAAGACATGTCCGAAGCCATCGGCAGGGCCCCTTCCGAAGAGGAGTTTATTCTTTATCTCATGCATCCCAAAGATGCCGTACAGTTTATCGAATTTCGTGACAAATACGGCGAGGCGCCGCTTGTGCTCCCGACAGATGTATGGAGAGAGGGACTGAAAAAGCCGGGGGACAGGGTTGAATTTGAGCTCTGGGGGAAACCATACTGCATTGAGCTTGTGTCAATGGGAAGCGAGCATGAGGGAGTAATCCATGTTGTAATGAAGGTAAACAACAAAACAAGGGTTTATACCGTTGAGACTCCAAGGGCCAAAAAAATCGAGATCAGGATGGCAAGAGAACCCGGTGACATAGCGACTCCCATAAAGGGCAATGTCTGGAGAATCGGAAATCCTGAAAGAGGCGCTCTCAAGGTTGGAGACATTGTTCATAAGGGAGAGGAGATTGCGAATATTGAAGCAATGAAAATGGAAAATGCGATCGAGGCTCCCTTCGACGGGCAGATCAAGGAGATTTGTGTCAAACTGAATGACCCTGTCAGCGAAGGGCAGCTTCTTTTTGTTATTGAAGAGCTATAGTGATGGCCCGGAAAAAGCTGAGATGTGCATAACAAGGGGCATCACAATCCTCAAAACCACGCAACTTCCCGGCAAGCATGCAGTACAGAGTATCAGCAATCATGGAGACAGTTTTTTAACTGCCTCTATAAGGTTTTTGCCTCGACGCCCCAGTGTTATGAACTTGATACCATGGCTGCTGTCGAGACAGTAAGGGCATATTGCCATATGCCCCTGCAATACAACCGCAGCATTTACTCCCGGCTCAACGCAACACCGGGACAGGCTCCTCCACTGAACCCCGGGCTTTGTTGTGTTGCCTGCCTGTGCGGTGCACCTGTCTGCGTGTAATACACAGGCAGGCGCAGACAGGTGCCAGCTTACCCGCAGGCTCGGCCTTGCTATGCTGTTTCTGTTCGTCGGCTCACAGTTCTGCCGTATGCTTCCTCCAGACAATCTCTCACGATTTTGCCCTTGCCTTAGGCTGATACTTCTGCTAATATCTATTAATCCCATTAACAGGGTTCACGTACGGGGGGACTTCACCCCATAAGCTCACGCCCATGCCGGGCGTACACAACAGAATGGACTTGAACAGGCTACCTCATGTCCATTTCTCAAGTCATTCAGATTTTATGTTTTGATTGCTGTTTATCATTGTTTCGAAGTTCAGCCTGTCAGTCATTCAGGCCAAGAGAAACAAAAAGGAGGGAAAAAATGGGATTAACCGCTACCGGCCTCGGCCCTGCCGATCAGACTATTGTTAGAATCATGGGCCCAGAGATTGTTCGTATCCTCAGGAACGCCTCGGCGAAGATCAGAGAGGGCAACAACCACAGCCAGGTCTGGTTCGGGGATTCAAGTGCACCATGGATCGGTCAGATCCGGACCAAGCTTAACCGTATGGCCTCTGTCATCAACCTGCAATCGATCGACATTCACGGCTCGGCTCTCAATCGGCGTGGTCGCACGTTCGCCGCCGCCCAGCAACCAGCCAGTGGCTGGCGAGACAACACGGCAAATGTGGATGGAGTCGGTTTTATAACACGCTCGCAAGGTCAGGGGTTCCATATTCGGCTAGACTTGGAGTGGAATACCGCGCCCAATTATCGTGTCGGAACTAACTATGACAGCAAGTTCCAGATTCTTGTTCATGAGCTGTCCCATCTCATCCTTGACACGGAAGACGAAGAGTACGGCAGCACCAAATGCCGTAAGCTTGCAGTCACGAATCCGGCGCGAGCGAAGATAAACGCGGACAGCTGGGGTTACTTCGTCGAAGAATTCAGATAGGCTGATTGCTTCTCCTGATTGCCTTGACAATATCTTGAATGGCGGCTGGATTAAGGATTTGAATGGTTAGCCCGACTTTCCGAAATATAATTCAGCAACACTGAGATAATCAATAAAAACAGCAGGTTGCAAGAATGCTGGTGTATGACCTAACAGTTCGCTTCAGTATAGCATGAGAGGTTGAGAGCAGTAAACATTCTATGTTGCTCGGGGGTCATTTTAGAGATTGTAATCTGAGGTGCAGGGGGTTTTCCCGCAGGAGAGTATTTAAGCATCACCACCTCTTTAATCTGCAACATAACACCTGTGCCTTCATCCTTACATATTCCTCCAGTACCTCACGTTACCCTTGACCTCCCGGTCTTTTCAATGTTACCATTCCTCATGGCGGCGTCCTCCTTTTTATGGTCTTTTTGCTTTGCTTACCAGAAAAGATACGCAGCCTTTATTTATTTTTTCCACACTTTTTGATTATACCCAAACCCATTCCAGCAGACGGCTAATAGCCACCGCTGAAATCGGCATTATGGTAAAATAAAAAATATGAAATTCGGTGAACTTGTCAGACTCCTTGAGCAACAAGGATTCAAAATAGTAAAGGAGAAAGGTTCAATAAGATATTATAGTAAACCTGGATGGGATAAATTGATTCGGGTTGATTATCATGGTTCAAAGGAAGTTCCAAAAGGCACTTGTCATGCTATATTAAAAGCAGCGAGTATAAAAAGGAGGGCAACATGATAGAATTAGAATACTCATTAATTGTTGAAGCTACGGAAGAGCCTGACTATTTTGGTTTTTATTCTCCGGAGTTAGAGGGGTTTTCAGGAATAGGACATTCTATTGAAGATTGCATCTATAAGGCAAAGTGGGGGATGAAAGAGCATGTCCGGTTGTTAAAAGAGCAGGGGTTGCCGGTTCCCCCTCCAAATCCAAATCCTAAAATAATTATTCAAAACGAAGAGAAATTAGCAGTGGCTTAAAAAGATAAAATAATGTCCATAATCGGATAAGCGCCTATAAGAAAGCAAGTCAAGAGAAAACACATCTCCTATAGAAAAAAATACAATTTTTTCTTACTTACGGTCTCCAAATGTCGCCTACCCGTAAACCACGTGCTTTCAAACCTCATTTTTTCAACCTTAACGGATCTTACTTGAGAGTACCGAGTTCTCAGTTATTTTCCAGGCTTACGTTTCAGAGTAATATCCACAGTTGCTTTTGAACGTTCTATTGAAAGATCAATCCATTTTTCGATCAACTTTTGTCTTTCGAATTAAACCGGCCTGATTTTTCTGATTAATCCAACCGTTTCAAATAAAAGCAACTATTGAAAGAGAGAGGGAGTTTCCTCCCTCTCATGTATTCAAATAATTTCCGTAGATGCAATACGCACATGTTCTGCTGAGACTGTATGGCATTTTTCAGAGGCTGCTGCAACAAGCGA
>JALSHG010000050.1 GCA_026982355.1 Thermodesulfovibrio sp. | reverse complement strand
GGGTGATGCCACAGCGGACATCAGCCTTCAACCGGGAGATACGATAATAGTCTCGACGGGAATTTTTTAACTGGAGGATAAAATAAGTGGAGGCATACAAGAGCAGAGAAACAACTTTGCGGGATTACTTAAGGGTTATCTTCAGACGGAAGGCCATAATCATAACCGCCGTCGTCGTTGTAATGGCCACGGTCATCATATCTCAGGAGATTGAAACACCGCTTTACCTGGCAAGCGTCAAGATGATGGTGGAGGGAAACAAAAAGACCGATGTGGATATTTACAGAAAAATGTCTTTCGGAAGAAAAAGCATAGTGACCTCATATGCCGAGATGGTGAAGTCCAGGACCGTCCTTGAGCGTGCAGTCAGGGCACTGCGCCTTGACCAGCGCCCCCTTGATTACGAAAAAGAGTTTTCCTCGAAGCTGAAGGCCTTGTTGATAGACCGCAGGGTCAGAAAGATCAAACAGGAACTTGAAGAGATGACGCCGGAAGAAAGACGGGACTTCCTCTTTGATATGGCCATGCGGAACCTCGAAACGAATGTAAGGGTCAGGGTGCCTGCCGATGTGAGCATATTCCACATAAATGTGGCGGACTATAATCCCAGGATGGCGGTGATGATAGCCAATGTGGTGAGCCGCTCGTATGTAATCTTTGACCTCGAGCAGCAGGTTGCCGAGTTGCAGTTGAAATACGGTGAGAAACACACAACCGTAGTGCTGCTGAAAAAGTATATAAAAGAGCTGCTTGACAGGCTTGACGGCAAGCCGCTGCCGGACATAGAAGCAATGGGGCCGGCAAGCGTCAAGATAATAGAACAGGCCAGAAAGGCTACGCCGGTTGTCACGCCGGACACCTTTGTCCTTCTCATCTCGTTTTTTATGAGCCTGTTTTTCGGTGTGATGCTTGTTTTCATAATCGATTATCTTGATCAGTCATTCAAGTCGCCTCATGATGTGGAAAGGTTTCTCAACGTCCCGGTTATAGGTTCCATCCCTGCGAATAAATGGAAAGACAGCCGCCTCATCACCGAAATCAATCCGTTGGATCCGGAGGACGTCCGGCCGTTTCAGAAGCTTTCATCGAGGATATACCTTATGTGCAGAGAGAAGAAGCTGAAGAGCCTTCTAATAACCGACGCAGAGGGCTCGGCGGAGGATACCGCTGCCGTAATCGCCAATCTCGGGATCTGCATGGCCCGCAATGCAAACCATAAAGTGATTATTGTTGACGCAGGGTTAAAGACTCCTTATCTGTCTAAGCTTTTCAAGGTATCCGGCAATCAGGGGATGTCGGATGTGCTTGCCGGTAAGCTGTCTCTGGATGAAGCAATACGGGATGCGGGTCATAATCTCTATGTTCTGCCGTCGGGTAAAACCCTCCCGCTTCCCGACAATATCCTTGAATCCCGTGTCATGGGCGCTGTGATGCAGACGCTGAGGGAAAAATACGATATAATCCTCCTTGCATGTGCAGACCTGAAAAATTTCACGGACGGGGTTCTGCTTTCGGCCTTTGCGGACGGCGTCATCCTTGTAGTGAACGAAGGAAAGACCAACAGGCAGGTTGTCAGGTGGGCGGTTGAGCCTCTGGAAGAGAAAAAGGCCAATATAGTCGGCGCTATCCTGAACAACCGGAGATATGTTATTCCGAAGATGATTTACAGGCTTACATGAGCTTGATTGCATGCCTTATTGAAATGTTGAATAAACCTCAACCTTAATGTGGCGCAAACGTGCAGGGGAGACCGGAGTGAAACCTCCGGACTCTCCTGCCGGGGGTGGTGTTTTCATGCCACCTGTAAGGCGAAGGTGGAGAAAAAAGATTAGGGGGGAATGATGAAAGTGCTGGTAACCGGCGGAGCCGGTTTTATCGGATCAAACATTGTGGACAGATTGATTGAAAAAGGTTATGACGTTGTTGTGGTGGACGATCTTTCAACCGGCAGGGAAGAAAATGTCAATGCAAAGGCCGTATTCTACAGGATGGACATTCAGGACCCGCAACTGGAGAGCGTATTCCGCACGGAAAAACCTGATTACGTCTGTCACCAGGCCGCGCAGAAAGATGTCCGGTTTTCTGTTACAGACCCGGTTTCAGACGCCAGGATAAATATACTGGGAACCATCGACGTTCTCCAGAATTGCGTCAAGTACAAAGTGAAGAAAGTTGTTTTCGCTTCAACAGGCGGCGCCATCTACGGGGAACAGGATGTCTTCCCGGCCCCCGAGACGCATCCCGCACGCCCCATCAGTCCTTACGGAGTGACCAAGCTGACGGCCGAACATTACATGTACTATTACAAGGCCGTCTACGGGCTGGACTATGTGTCGCTCCGCTATTCCAACGTGTACGGACCGCGGCAGGACCCCCATGGCGAAGCCGGTGTTGTGGCGATTTTTATCCGCAGGATGCTTGATGAAGAACAGCCGGTGATCAACGGAGACGGCGAGCAGACGAGAGATTTTGTATACGTCGGAGATGTGGCTGAAGCCAATATCCTCGCAATTACAAACGACACACCGGAAAGTATATTCAATATAGGCACAGGTGTCGAGGTATCGATTAACCGCATCTTCACCAGTCTGAAGGATATCATTCAACCGTCGGTTGAAGAGAGACACGGTCCTCCCCAGCAGGGAGAGCAACGCCGGAGCGTGATAGACTGTACAAGGGCAAGGGAACTTATGCACTGGGAGCCGAAAGTATCTCTTATGGATGGATTGAAGATGACATGTGAGTATTTTTCGGCAAAACGCCCCGCCCACTCCCGACAGGTTGACGCAACCGCAAGGTAACGTCCATTGAAAATGTTGTTATCCGGAGGAGTTCCCTGCTATACATCGCGGCTTGCCGTAAACGGTGAGTTTTCCTTAATGTTGCATAAACGGGCATGCCCCGACGCCCTGGCGATATTTTGCGGTACGTGAAAGACTATGTTGATTAACAGGATAGCCAATGCGAGGTTTCTGAATCCGTTTTTTACGGGACTCCTTTCTTACTATTTCGCGCGCCTCGTCATGCAGTCATATTCCCTGGCCGCCGCCCTTATCGGGGGGGCGATGTTTGTGTTCATCTTCCTGACGAATGTGGAATACGCCTTCTACTTTCTGCTGGCAACACGGGGTATCGTGGATGTCTTCTATACCATTCAGACAACAGGCGGTCTCAGGGTCACCCATGTGATCGGGGGCGGCCTTGTTGCGGTTTTTCTGTATTATGCAATCGTTGTCTCGCGCTATAATTTTTTTAAACTGACCATAAACAAGATTTACATCGTCTTCCTCATAGTTAGTATTCCCGCCATATTTATTTCCAAGAGCATAACGGCGGGGCTGGGATACTGGTTCAGGCTGTTTCAGGGATTTGCAATCATAAACCTGACCATTATGGTGGTTCTTGCCTCCCGTGATGAGCGGTACAGAAAGAAAATATACATAATAAGCCTTGCCGTTGTTGTAGCCATACTCTTTCCGTACATTGTGTTCATAAAGAACTGGATCATGGGGATAACGGCTTTCGGCAGCGGAGGAATTCCCCGGATCGCTGCGTACGGCCATAATAACAATCTCTTCTCATATTTCCTGTTCAGCGTTTTCTTCTTCTGCCTGTACCTGTATTCCGTGTCGGAAAGTCCTTTCAGGAAAAGGGCGTGGTTCGTCATCCTGTGCATACTTGCTTCTACAATGATATATACGTATACAAGGAATATATGGCTGGGCATGCTGATCCTGCTGTTTGTATGGAATATGCTGAGGGGGAATCTGATAGCCAATACGCTGGCGGCTGCTGTTGTGATATTAATGATTCTCTACCATCCCACAGTCCAGGAGAGGCTCAAGGATGCCAAGGTTATCATGGAGGCTGAAGGCGGTTTTTTTGATCTTGACCCGAAATTGCTGGCCAGCAGGATAGGTATATGGCAGGACAATATTGATTATCTCATGAATCACACGAGCCTTAAGGACTGGCTGATGGGGAACGGCTTTGATATCAAGGTGAGGATAAGATACATATATGACAGAATGCGCCCGATGGCTGAACACAATAATTATCTGACGTTACTGATGAATACGGGGATCTTCGGACTGGCTGCTTATATGTTTTATCTGTTTGCATTGTTCCGGCACGCCTTCAGACTGCGCAGGAGCGCGGCGAATATTCATACAAGGAGCCTGGCCGAGGTTTTTATAGCCCTGCTTATCAGTTATGTGATAATGAGCTTTTTCACTCATATATTGTGGAATATAACCTTTCAGTATCATTTCTCGGTTTTTGCCGGTTTTGTTGTAGCGAGCAATATAATTGAAGAGAGAGGCATGGATGAAAGGCATGATACTGCTGTTGCGTAAACCGGCGGGTGAGCCTGGCGTAAATCTTCCGGGACACCGGCCGGGCCGCCGGAGACATTCTCGCGCCGCAAATGCGGCGGCGGATATGTATTGGTGCAGGACAATCAGGCTGTTGTTGTTACTTCTTGTTATTCTTGCACTGCATCCTGCAGAGGGTGTATCTTCGGGGGGAAAAGAAACCCCGCATCAGAAGATATATGATACTGAGCGTTATTCCTGGAGACCGGTGAGGGTGAACGGCGGCGGTTATACAAATTTCGTCCTGCCGGACCCCTCTTCCCCGAATACGGTCTACGCCGGTGTGGACGTCGGCGGCGTCTACCGGAGTGATGATTATGGTGAAACCTGGATTCCCGCTAACAAAGGTCTGAACTGGCCGTCCGACAGGCTGGTGGCTGCGCTTGCGATTGATCCGGAAACCGGCATCCTGTACCTCGGGACAGGCGGTTACGGGAAAGGCGGAATTTTCACGAGCACGGACAAAGGCGAATCCTGGAAACTGCTGACGAGGAAGGTGATATTCAACAGCCGCGGGGTGCGGCAGAGCAGGGGCAGGGGACTCATAGTTATTGACCCTTCGGATTCCGGTGTGATTTATGCGGGAAGTTACAGGGATGGCTTATTCAGGTCCGTGGACGGCGGGATAACCTGGACCAACATCGGTCTGAAGGGCAGGCGCATATCATCAGTTCTTGTCAGTCCGGCGGATTCCAAAGTCATATATGTTTCATCCGTCGGTGTCCCCGGCAGCAGGGATTTCCAGGGCGGAATATTCATGAGCATGGACGGTGGAAGCACGTGGGAAAGGACCGGAAAAGATATCGTCGATGTTTATCAGCTTGCAATGGACCCGCGTGACCCGGATGTGATTTATGCGGCATGTGGAAGCCTCGGGATATTCAAGACCACTGATGGAGGCATGACATGGACCGAAAAAAACAACGGGCTGGGCGGCATCGGCCTGATTGCCGCGATGCTTGATGCAGCAAGGACAAAGTATCTTACAGTGGATGTTGATCCCGATAATCCGGAAATCGTCTACACCGGCTCCGGCAGTAAATACGGGCAGGTTTACAGGAGCGAAGACGGCGGAGAGCGATGGAGGAGGCTTACCGTATCAAAAAATATCCTGCCGGGCGACTGGTGGTATCAGGAGAGGCAATGGCTTGGAAACAGGGGTTCTTCAGTGAACTGTTTGTCGGTCGATCCACGGGACAGCAGGCGGATATATGTTTCGGGCAGGGGAGGCGTGTGGCGCAGTGACGATGCAGGGGCCACATGGCGGCCCAAGGTCAGGGGTCTGGAGGCCACGGTCATGAACCGCGTGGTCCTGAATCCCCGGGAAAAGGGCGTTTTTTACGCCGGAAACACGGACTGGGTCTTTTTCTACAGCCTTGACGGAGGAAGGACGATTCGCCGGACACTTTATGGAATGGGCAACTGGGACATAAAGAGAGACAGGGAGATTTACAGGAAATACAGGATGAAGAACGGCCGGGACTTTGCAATCGACCCCCGCACGTATCCGGGCACGGTTTACATCGGGGGGGACGCCAGCCATAAAAACAGCGGAACGGTCTTTAAAAGCACCGACGGCGGCGTGCACTGGAAAGAGGCGAACACCGGGCTTCCTGTTGCAAGGGTCTCTGCGCTCGGCATCGACCCGGGCGATTACAATACGTTATACGCTGCTCTCAGCGGACATGGAATATATAAAACAACCGACGGGGGGAAAACGTGGGGCCCTTCAAACAATGGCCTGCCTGACCCGGAAGGCATGTTCATGAACTATCTGAATGAAATTCTGGTTCATCCGGCGGCGCCTGAGATTGTATATATACTTGATAAAGGCAGGGCTGTTTACAGGACGGATGACCGCGGGAAAAACTGGGAGATTATCAGCAAGGGGTTGCCACACTCCGGTTTCAGGGGGATGAGATATTATACCGGCGGGCTGGCAGTGGATCCCGAAAATCCCGACACGGTATATGCCGGTTTGTACGGTGAGGGCATTTACAGGACGGTCGACGGCGGAAAGAACTGGAAGCGGATTTCTCCCCCGTATATAACCAATGCGGGAACAATGGATATTGATCCGCGGGACGGCACCATCTATGTTGTATCCGTTCCCGAGACCGGTGAAGAAGATATAAGAGATTTCGTATACGGTATATACAGGAGCTCCGACAAAGGCGATACGTGGAAGGCCATAGACAATGACGAACTCCTGAGAATATCACTGAAGATCAAGGATATAACAGTGGATCCGCATCACAGGGGAAGGATATATCTGTCGACCATGGGAAACGGTATCATTGTCGGGGAACCCGCGGGGTAGGATTTGCCCCGGTCCTGCATAAACCTTAATGTTGCACAAGCCGGCAGTGGAGTCCGCCGTAAAACCTTTATAAAGCGATGGGATATCGGAAATATGTCTTTATTGCAGGACGTAACGGAGAGTGAAATTCCAGAGGATGTCGATATGCCGTGCGGAATACTCTCTGAGGTATCGCGGATAAAGCTTTTCCGCCTGACTCCCCTGCCCGCGGGCGGCATTCTTATGCCACTGTAAGGTAAACAGGCAGGCGGCGGTTTAATGCAACTTGAGGTTATAAACTGTAAGGAACTTTTATGAAACGGAAACTTGTAATCATAGGCATTGACGGAGGCACTTTCAGGCTGATCGACCCCTTGATGGAAAGGGGCAGGCTCCCCAACATCGAAAAGATTGTAAGATCAGGAGCAAGGGGGATTTTGAAATCGACCTATCCTCCGGTCACCGCTGCCGCATGGGTGACCTTCATGACGGGCAAGAACCCCGGGAAACACAGCTTTTATGACTTCCGGGAGTACAACCTGGCCGATTACACACCGTCGTTTGTCACCACCGTGAAAACATCGGTAAATGACGATGTCAGCGTGCTTCACTCTTCGAGGTATCAGGGGGAGACCTTATGGGACCTTCTGGGCGATGCCGGATACGAGATGACGGTGGTGGCTGTTCCCATGACATATCCGCCGTGGAAAATCAACGGCCGGATGGTGTCCGGCTATCCATGCCCCGACTATAGCCGTCCCAGGACGTATCCACCGGAATGGGGCAATGAAACAGGCCGGCTTTTTAATATGTCCGCAATTGATTTCTCGAAAAAGGCCGGCTTTATCCGCGAGTGCAAAGAGCTGGTAAGGAGAAAGGGCAGGCTCATCACCCGCATGATGGAGGAAAAAAAGGGTGAAGTCTTTTCTGTTGTCTTCAGCAGCACGGACTTTGTCCAGCATTATTTCTGGAGATTTCAGCAGCATGATGGCCATCCCTATTCCAGGGTCATTGAAGAAATTTACCGCGAGGTGGACGATGTCATAGGCGGGATACTGAACCTGTCGGATGAAAATACGTCGGTATTCGTGATGTCGGATCATGGATTCATGAAACACCCCGGAAAACATGTCAACATCAATTCCTGGTTGTTAAATGAAGGATATATTCATCTTCGCGGGAAAGAGGGTTCACCGAAGGCGAAAATTTTTTCCGGGGCGGTCGATTTTATTCTCGATCAGATAAAATATAAGAGGGTGGGCCTGAAAATAGCGATAAAACAGAGACTCAGCAGGATGCCGGTTTTCCTGCAGCAGTGGGTGTCGAAACACTATTTCAAGAGCAGCCTCATAGACTGGGGCAGGACACGGGCATTCCGGTACAGGATGTACGGGTGTGTGGACGGCCTGGTCATGAACGTCAAAGGCCGCCAGGAAAACGGCATAGTCGCAGAGGGAGAGGAATATGAAAATCTGAGAAAGGAGATCATCGGAAAACTGCTTGAACTTGACGACCCGGATACGGGGGAGAAAGTGATTGCCGAGGCATATCTCCGCGAGGAGTTGTACCGCGGGGATTTCCTGAAAAACGCACCTGACATTATTTACAGGTTTTCGGATAATTACACCGGCGGCGTTGAATTGCAGGGGCCTGTAATCAGCCCGGTGCGGAAGGAGACAACGGATGTGTTCAGCGGCGTTCACGACCAGGAGGGCATCTTCATTGCATGCGGCCCGAACATAAAAAAGGGAGCGGATGCCGGTTGCTTCAGTATCACGGATGTTATGCCGACGATTTTGTATGACTTGAATTTACCGATACCCGATGACCTTGACGGCAGGATTATCAATGAAGTCTTTACTGAATCTTTTAAAAATGCCAACAGGCCTGATCACGTCCCTGCCGGCAGTAAAGCCGCGGGGCAGGGTGAAAGCCTGTCAAAAGAAGACGAGGAGTCGGTGAGAGACGCATTAAAGGGCCTGGGGTATCTGTAACGGCAACCTGTGTTGCATAGGCCTTAATGTTGCACAAACGGGCAGAGGAGCCTGCCGGCAAACCTTTATAAAGCGATAGGATATTGGAAACATGTTATTGTTGCAGGAAATAACGGAAGGTGAAGTTCGAAGAGGCGTCCATATGCCGTGCGGAATATTACCTGAAGGTATCGCGGATAAAGCTTTCCCGGCAGGCTCCTCTGCACCGCCGGTATTTTATGCAACTGTACGATTATGACGGATGTGGAAAAGGAATAATGGGAACTGCAAAGAAGAGGATTATAATTATAGGGCTTGACGGCGGGACTTTTGATCTCATAAATCCCCTGATAGCCGAGGGCAGGCTGCCCAACCTTGCAAAGCTGATTAATGAAGGTGCCAGCGGCGAGCTCTGCTCGACCATGCCTCCTGTAACCGCGCCTGCATGGATCACCTTTCTCACGGGCAAAAGCCCGGGCAATCACGGCGCCTACAATTTCCGCACCTTTGATCTGACAAAATACAGCTCTTTCAGGGAAGAGATTATCAACACCAACTGGTTTGCCGGCGACACGATATTTGAAATACTGAGCCGCAGGAACATGAGGGTGGGCGCCCTGGGTGTACCCATGACGTACCCCCCGTTTGAGGTGAACGGTTTTATTGTTGCCTCCGGCGCTCCGCGCACTATCATAGATGAAAAGAGCGTATATCCTCCCGAACTGTTGTCGAAGGTCGGCAGATTCGATATGCCCCTGAAATACGGAAAAGAAAACCGCGATTACTTTCTCAGGTATATGGAGGAGCATCTGGAGAGACACACGAAGATAACGGAAATGATGCTGAAAGAAGATGATTATGACCTGTTCATGGTCGTGTTCGGAAACACCGACTGGGCCTCGCACCAGTACTGGGAGTACACTGATCCGTCATTCCCCACCTATGATGAGGAACAGGCGCGCAAGTACCGGAATGTCATAGCCGATCAGTACATGGCGGCGGACCGTTCCATAGGTAAGATAATGTCTTTTATGGATTCCGATACGATAATCATGATCATGTCGGACCACGGTTCCGGCGTTCATCCTGTCAGGAATTTCAATGTCAACAGTTGGCTCAGGGACAAAGGGCTGTTAAAGGCGAGGCGCGGCTCTTCAATGGTTGTCACAGACCATCTGTATAAACTGACCAACCTGATCAAGAACAAGGTCGCCCGTTATCATCCCGTGATGAGATTTCTCAGGAGGGTGCTGCCCGACGGTCTGCGCGAGAATATATCTTCCATACAACTGAACACCAGGAATATCGTGTGGGAGGAGACAAAGGCATACTGGGTTCCATTTATTCCCATGTTCGACAGTATCGTCATCAACAGAAAAGGCAGGCAGCCGCAGGGAACGGTGGCCGATGAAGAGGAATATAATTCGCTGCGGGAATATATAAAACGTGAACTGCTGAAAGTAACAGATCCGGAAAACGGCAGGCCGGTGGTGGACAGGGTCTTCATGAAGGAGGAGATATTTACGGGGTCTTATATCGACAATGCCCCGGACCTGGTCATCATGTTTCACGAAACATATACGGGGAGCGGCAGGTTTTCCGCGGATTTGATCGAGCCTGTTGATAATATCTTTTTGTCCACGAATTCCGGCTTTCACCGCCTGAACGGGATATTCATCGCTTACGGCAGTGATATCCGTAAAGGGGAAAAGATAAAGAACGCGAATATTATCGATCTGCCGTCAACCATTCTTTACGCGCTCGATGCCGATATCCCCCTGCACATGGAGGGCAGGATTCTGAAGGAGATATTCAGGCCCGAATTCCTTGAGAAAAACAGGGAGAGATATGTTCGCACGAAAGACAAGGCATCTCCCGAGGGCGAGGATGCGGGGCCGTTATCTGAACAGGAAGAAGAGCAGATGAGAAAAACACTGAAAGGCCTGGGGTACATGTAGCATGGATATACTTCACATCAATAAGTTTCATTATTACAGGGACGGCGCATCCAATGTTTATCTGAGAACCGCCCACCTCCTTGAGGAACACGGGCACAGACCGCTGTTTTTCTCGATGAATGATTTTGAAAACACCCTGCCGTGCGATACTGGGGAGTATTTCCTGCCCTATATCGATTTTTCAAGCAGGAATATCAGCATGGCAAAAAAGCTCCAGATTGCCGGCAGGTTTCTCTATTCTTTTGAGGCAAAGAGAAAGCTCTCCATGATGCTGGATAAGTACCCCGTGGATATAGCCCATATTCACAACATATACCACCATTTTTCCCCTTCCATACTGCATGTCCTGAAAAAAAGGAATATTCCGATGGTGATGACGCTTCATGACTATAAACTGTTCTGCGCCTCGTATTCAATGCTGGCAGGCAACAGGATATGCGAAGACTGTTCCGAGAGAAGGTACTACAATGTCATAAAAAGACGCTGCGTCAAGGACTCGCTTGTTAAAAGCGCCCTTTCGGCCCTGGAGATGTATCTCCACCATAATATACTGAATATCTACGATAATATCGACATATTTATCTCACCGAGCATATTCCTGAGGAATAAACTGATTGAAAAAGGTATAAAGAAGGAAATCATCTATCTTCCGAATTTTATCGATGTCACGATGTTTGACGGCTTCACCTCAGGTGCGGACGATAACGGACAGGATAAGGAGAACTCCATTGTCTATTTCGGCAGGATTTCCGAAGAAAAAGGCCTGTGGACCCTGATGAATACGGCAAGAATCATCTCGCGGAAAAAGAACATGGATATCAGGTTCAAGCTTATCGGGGAAGGGGCGTTCAAAAAACGGCTGCTTGAGAAGGTTAAAACGGAAGGCATCGGCAATGTCAGGTTTTTTGATCACATGTCAGGGGAAGTCCTGTACCGCGAGGTGAAAAAGAGCATGATCGTCGTGCTTCCCTCGGAATGGTATGAGAACAATCCCCTGACAGTTATAGAGGCATTCACCATGAGCATTCCCGTGATCGGCTCCAGGATAGGGGGAATACCTGAACTGGTTAAGGACGGTGTAACAGGGCTGACCTTTGAAGCGGGCAATTCCGAAGACCTGGCCGCCAGGATCGAATACCTTATGAATAATCCTGATAAGATAGCAGAGATGGGAAGAAACGCAAAGGCATACGTTAAAGAGGAACTGAACAGCGAGAAGCACTATAAAAAACTGATGGAGATATACGGCATGGCCATAAGTAAGAAACAAGAAAAAACCCGGGGGAAATAATGCGTGTATTGGCCGGGCTAATATTGTGCGTGGTGATTTTTGCGGGAAACGGTGTGTCCGCGGATGCAGACGGCAACAAAGCCGCCGATGATAAGAACGCGGTTTTCAGGGACGTTACACGGCAGGCGGGGCTCAATCTGGCCCGCCATTCCTATTCCCAGTGCTGGGGTGATATCGACGGTGACGGCCTGATGGACATCTTCATTGTAAATCATGTCGGAAGGCCGTCTTTGTTGAAAAACACGGGTGACGGCGCATTCAGCGATATTACAGAGTGGAGCGGTACCAGTAAACGTGGAGACCTGCACGGGTGTGCAGTGGCGGATTACGACAATGACGGCGACAGCGACATTTATCTCAGCGTGGGGGCGAACAAGGGCAGGGGAAAGGGTCTTAACATGCTTTACCGGAACAACGGAAGAGGCAGGTTCGTCAATGTCGCATCCGCGGCAGGGGTCACTGATCCCAAGGGCAGGGGGAGGTCGGCATCGTGGGTTGATTACGACAATGACGGGTTTCTTGATCTGTTTGTAGCCAATGACAGGAGGGCCGATGCCCCGTCCGTGCTTTACCGGAACAACGGCGACGGGACTTTCACCGACGTATCCGCAGAGGCTGGGCTGAAGATAGTCGACAGGATGGCCGAGGCAAGCTGGGTTGATTACGACAATGACGGATTCATGGACCTGACCGTGTCAGTCTATAAAAAACACCTGAAGGGTGATATCAACATCTACAGGAACCGTGGCAACGGAACCTTCATAAAGGTCAGGACGTTTCCCGGGCGTTCCTATGCATGGGGTGATTACGACAATGACGGCGATATGGATATTTTAATCATCAATCGCCCGCGACATCACATTTCCCGTTACGAGATCGGTTTTCTGCCGTACATTTTCCGTGGTTCCGTGGAGTTGTACGAGAACAAAGGCGGGGGTGAATTCGAGGACGTATCGGAGAGTTCAGGGTTGGCGGGGTCGATGGGCGGGCACAAGGCGGTGTTTTTTGATTATGACAATGACGGTGATCTTGACATCTATCTTGTTGTCAGCGGGACAAAGGGCAATAATATAAACGACATAATGTTCCGGAACAACGGTGACGGGACGTTCACTGATGTTACGCGCCGGATCGGGCTGAACCAGGAGGGGTTCGGCGGCAGGGGATATGCCGCTGCCTACGCGGATTACAACAGTGACGGCTTCCTTGATATTTTCCTGACAAACGGAAAGGAGTTCTACACCGACTTGCGTGATGAAGGGGCAGGCCCCTACGTATTGTACGAGAACACCGGGGGAGGCAATCACTGGCTGAAGATAAGGCTGAGGGGGACGAAGAGCAACAGGGACGGGATAGGGGCGCGCATCAGGCTGTATGCGGGGGGGGGGATGCAGTACAGGCAGGGCACGGGCGGCATGGAGGGGTACGTGCAGAACACGAAGATAATTCATTTCGGCCTGGGCGGTCACGCTGGGGCCGACAGGATAGAGATAAGATGGCCGTCGGGGAGTGTTTCCACCCTTGAGAATGTGGCGGCGGACCGGCTTATAACAGTGGTTGAAGAATGAAAAGGCCTTAAGTTGATTGCATAAGCGGACAGGAGGGTCCGGCGTAAAATCTTTATAAAGCGGGGCTCTTGCAAAAGCCCTCCGTCCGTCGCCTGCAGCGGAGGAGAGAGGTCTTAGACCTCATCGATACCGAGAGATTTCTCCCTCCGGTCGAAATGACATATACGGGCATTTTCACACTTTTGCAAGAGGCCCAGGCGATGGGATATCGGGAATATGTCTATGTTGCAGGATTCAATGATGAGTGAAGTTCCGGAAGACGGCGATATGCCGCGCGGGATATGTCCCGGATGTACCGCGGATAAAGCCTTTCCGCCGGACTCTCCTGCCCGCGGACGGTGTTTTTATGCCGCTGTAAGGTTAATATTATGCATGACAATGTTTGCGCTGACCGGTGCGCCGTCTGATGCGGTGGGCGGGACGGCCTCCGGAAACGCGGTTTTCAGGGATGTTGCAAGACAGGCCGGAGTTGCTTATAACCGTATTTCCTATTCCCAGTGCTGGGGTGATATCGACGGTGACGGCCTGATGGACATATTTATTGTAAATCATTTCAGCGTGCCAGCGCTTTTTAAGAACATGGGTGACGGCACCTTCAAGGATATTACGAAGTGGAGCGGCACGCGGCGCGGAGGAGACCGTCACGGGTGTGCAGTGGCGGATTACGACAATGACGGCGACAGCGACATTTATCTCAGCGTGGGGGCGAACAAGGGCAGGGGAAAGGGTCTTAACATGCTTTACCGGAACAACGGAAGAGGCAGGTTCGTCAATGTCGCATCCGCGGCAGGGGTCACTGATCCCAAGGGCAGGGCAAGGTCGGCATCGTGGGTTGATTACGACAATGACGGGTTTCTTGATCTGTTTGTAGCCAATGACAGGAGGGCCGATGCCCCGTCCGTGCTTTACCGGAACAACGGCGACGGGACTTTCACCGACGTATCCGCAGAGGCTGGACTGGCGACCGCGGGCGGGATGACCGAGGCAAGCTGGGTTGATTACGATAATGACGGATTCATGGACCTGACGGCATCGGGTTACAGGAAAAAGACAAAATGGGAGGTGAGTATTTACAGGAATCTCGGCAACGGCGCCTTTAAGAAGGTCAGGACGTTTCCCGGGCGTTCCTATGCATGGGGTGATTACGACAATGACGGCGATATGGATATCCTGATAATCAATCTTCCGCGAAGCCATGTCAACAGGTACGAGATCGGTTTTCTGCCGTACATTTTCCGTGGTTCCGTGGAGTTGTACGAGAACAAAGGCGGGGGTGAATTCGAGGACGTATCGGAGAGTTCAGGGTTGGCGGGGTCGATGGGCGGGCACAAGGCGGTGTTTTTTGATTATGACAATGACGGTGATCTTGACATCTATCTTGTTGTCAGCGGGACAAAGGGCAATAATATAAACGACATAATGTTCCGGAACAACGGTGACGGGACGTTCACTGATGTTACGCGCCGGATCGGGCTGAACCAGGAGGGGTTCGGCGGCAGGGGATATGCCGCTGCCTACGCGGATTACAACAGTGACGGCTTCCTTGATATTTTCCTGACAAACGGAAAGGAGTTCTACACCGACTTGCGTGATGAAGGGGCAGGCCCCTACGTATTGTACGAGAACACCGGGGGAGGCAATCACTGGCTGAAGATAAGGCTGAGGGGGACGAAGAGCAACAGGGACGGGATAGGGGCGCGCATCAGGCTGTATGCGGGGGGGGGGATGCAGTACAGGCAGGGCACGGGCGGCATGGAGGGGTACGTGCAGAACACGAAGATAATTCATTTCGGCCTGGGCGGTCACGCTGGGGCCGACAGGATAGAGATAAGATGGCCGTCGGGGAGTGTTTCCACCCTTGAGAATGTGGCGGCGGACCGGCTTATAACAGTGGTTGAAGAATGAAAAGGCCTTAAGTTGATTGCATAAGCGGACAGGAGGGTCCGGCGTAACTCCCGCCCGCGGGCGGAATTTATGCCGCTGTAAGGTGAGAAAGGGGTTATATATGAATTTCAGGAAGACTTCATACTGGAAAATTTTTCGTCTGGTATTTGTGATATTTTCGCTTTACCTGCTCGGAGACGCATTTTACCGCTGGGACGGTTTCAGGTATTATGCGTCATTCCCGGAATTCATACCTGCGGTCGCCCTTGTATTGATTCTCTGGAGCATGCTGGCCGTGGTTGCGACGCTGCTGGTGTGGCTTGCCTATATTGCGGTGAAGGGGATTCTGAGACCTGTCAAGCCCGGAATCATGGTGGAACATTTCCTCGTGTTTATATGCATATCCATCATCACGGGGATAATTCTCTGGATTGCCAAGGCGCTGACGCTGAAGTATCTGTTTATTTTAATTGAGTGGAAGCTTTACATTCTACTGCCCGCAGCCGGCGCTGCGATATTCGTTTCCTGGCTGCTGCGCAACAGGGCGGCGCAATGGATCGGGATAATCCAGCAGCGGATCACCCCGCTTGTATGGTTGTTCGGTTTTCTTGTAACAGCAGCCCTGCCGGTGGTCACTTATCATACGTGGATGAAACCGGAGAGTGACACCCTTTTCCGGGGAGTGGCGGCAGGAGGCGATGCCGGCGTTAAACGCCCGAATATAATACTCGTTACATTCGACTCCCTGACAGCGCGCGACATGTCTGTTTACGGGTACGAGAGGCCTACCACTCCTTTTATGAGCAAATGGGCGGCGGAGTCGGCGTCCTTATTTACAAATGCCAAGGCCGAAAGTTATATAACCACCCCCACCACGGCAAGCCTCATGACCGGCAAGAGGCTGTGGACGCACCAGACGTACCAGATAGCGGGCTCCTCCAAACCGGTCAAAAGCAACACGGAAAGCCTGCCGCTGGAGCTGAAAAAGAGAGGCTACTATAACATGGCGTTTATAGTAAATCCCTTTGCATCCGTCAGAAAGCTCGGAGTATCCGGGGCCTTTGACATTGCTCCTGTTGAGACCGGTTTCAGCAGGCAGGCCACACTCTTCGGAAAGGTGGATGACATGCTTTACTCTGTATTCGGCAACAGGATCCGCCTGTATGACTGGATTGTCCAGAGGGATTTTATTTTTTTCAAGATACTGAAAAACCTGACGCAGAATTTTTCGAAAACAACCGCCCCGCCTGAGAAGGCGTTCAATAAGTTTTTGTCGGTTTTAGACAGAAAACCGCCGGAGCCCTTTTTTGCATGGATTCATCTGTATCCGCCTCATGACCCGTACCTCCCGCCGGAGCCCTATATGGGAATTTTTGATTCCTCACCGGCCCTGAGGACATACAAGAGCCAGGAGGAAGCGGTTGACCGGGCCATGAGATATGTCGATCCCGACCCGGCGCGCCATTCATTTCCACCTGATGCACAGGTGGAAGTCGATATTCTGAGGGCGCGGTACGACGAGTTCATAAGATATTGCGACAAACAGTTTGAGGACTTCATGACGGAACTGGCGGCAAGGGGCAGGCTGAAAGACAGCGTGGTTATTTTGTCCTCTGACCACGGCGAGAGCTTTGAACACGGCCTCATCAAACACGGCAATGATAATCTTTACGAACAGATAACGCACATTCCCCTTATTATCAGTGAGCCCGGCCAGACCCGCGGCAGGACTATTGATACACTGGTCGAGCAGGTGGATATACCGGCCACCATACTCGATCTGGCGGATATACCCGTGCCTTCATGGATGGAGGGGCGCTCACTGGTTCCGCTGATGCGCGGCGGCACGCTTCCGGAGAGACCGGCATTTTCAATGGCGCTCGAAGGCCAGCCCAGCAGGGGCCGCCGGATCGTAAAAGGGAGGTTTGCGGTCTGGGAAGGCGACTACAAGCTGATATACTATCTGCAGAGAAAGATATCCCTGCTTTTCAACCTGAAGGAAGATCCGGGTGAGTTGAATAATATTTTCGACAAAGAGCCGGAGGTGGGGAAACGCCTCCGGAAGCTTCTCATGAGCAACCTGAAAGAGGCCAATGAAAGGATAGCGCAACAGAACAGGCGGTAAAGATGAAAAAACGTCTTCTGAGCAATCCCTCTTACGAAAGGGTCATCAGGTGGTGGCTGATTTTCCTGGTGATTTTCATACCCTTCCAGCGAAAGACCGTGGGCTCCTTGAAGGTCCTGGCATGCGGCTTTTTCGTCGATGCCGGCTGGAGCGGCATGACGGAAAAAGTGGGTCTTCTCAGCCGGATCGACGAGGCGACGCTTGCCGTGCTTCTTCCCGTCTCGTTGATGATTTTCTGGAAGAACAGGAGCAGTATCGGCAGGATATTCCTGATACTGATAATCCCGTTCATTATCCTCGTCGTTGCGGGCGCAGTATCGGGTTTTATAAACGAAAACTCGCTGCGCATCACCTCTCTCGGAATATTCGAATATGTAAAGAACTTTCTTTTCATCTTCGTATTCGCCGCTTTTTTCAGAGAGGCGGAGCAGATCAAAAAGCTGTTCAGGGTATTGCTGTATTTAGCCCTGTTTCTCTGCGTGGTTGCGGTTATCCAGGAAGCATGGGCGCTTGCATCCAAATACATCATCATGCAGAAAAAGGTCACGCTTTTCGACCCCCTGATGTTCCAGAAGGACAAATGGCGCATGGGGATGTACAGGGCCACCTCGCTGGTCGGGCATTACAACATCCTCGGCTTTTTCAGCCTGCTGGCGCTAACACTGTATTTCTTCACTGTGAAGAAGATAAGACTGCCGGTTTTCATCATCCTTTCCGCCGGAATTGCGGTGAGCGTGTCGAGGATGAGTTACCTGGGATTTGCAATTTTAATCCTGATACAGGTTTTCAGGGGCAGAAAGTGGCTCCTGGCCGTTATTGTTCCGCTTGGAATCGCCATGATCTACATGAGCACGCTGGAAGACTTTAATATTTCCAAGATAGCCAATATGCCGGGTATTTTCAAGAAGAAGCAGAAGGCCAATATATTCACCGTTCCGTACAGGGAATATGCAAGGGGCAAGGCAATGGAGATATGGAAAGACCATCCGGTATGGGGGGTGGGTCCGGGTATGTTCGGCGGCATAGTGTCGGTCATATCACATTCGCCTTACTATGAAGAGTACAATTTCGACCAGGAAATGGAACTGGTGGATTTCCTGGAGAGTTGGAAGAGCCTTGACCAGTTCTGGCCCCAGATACTGGCTGAAATGGGGCTTGCCGGCACTCTTGCTTTCATGGCGTTGCTTGCTTCGTGGATGATATTTTTCCTGATACTGATCAGGCGTAAGGTCCCCGATGATATGAGAGGGTTTCTCGCGGGTCTTGCAGTATTTATGATCATGGTTGTTATTTTCTCTTTCGGCAACCCGTTGAAGAGCCCGGTGATGGTCGTATATTCCGCTCTCTGCGGCATGGCGACAGGGGCCGCCTTTTTATGGAAAGGCGCCACGGCGGGTAGCGTAAAATATTCTGTGTAAATTTGAATAAAAAAAAGAAAGGGTGTATTCTCCATAAGTTTGACTAAAAACTTTTAAAAGGAGGAATACACCCATGCCAGCAAAAGAATTAACGAAT
>JALSHG010000049.1 GCA_026982355.1 Thermodesulfovibrio sp. | reverse complement strand
TAAGGATCGTAAAATCGCAGGTCAAAAACTATACGCGGCTCAGGAAGCTTGTAGAAAAGTGGCTGGAACTTGGCTCTGAATTGTCTGATTTAAGACTCTCAGATAAGAATGATTAGATGAAATATCCGATCGAGAACTTAGCACTGTCAAGTTAACCTTAATGTTGCATAAGCAGGCAGGAGAGCCCGTCGTAAAACCTCCGGCCCCCCTGCCTGCAGGCGATGTTTTTATGCCGCTGTAAGGTTGAACTTTCGGCAGACCAGGGTGAAAACACAGCGCTCACACGCCATTCACCGCTGAACTGCAAGTGCTAATCCGGATATACTGATTTTCAGTGCGACAGACAGGACGGGTATGGACAGACTCAAAAACCTTTCTAAGAACATTCTGCTGGTTGTCTCAAGCCTCGCCGTCATGTTTATCATTGCGGAAACCGGGAAACGCGCCTATGACAAGATAGTACACGGTTTTGACTTTTTCGGCAAAGTCTACAGGAATGATCCCTCGTCAATGTTCATATATACGGACAGGGGCCGGCGGAACAGGCCGTTTGCAACCAACACCTTCATACATCCCGAGAGACGGAAAACAGTCCATGTGAAGATAAATTCACTCGGATTCCGGTATGACGAACTGTCACCTGAAAAGGAAAACGAATTCAGAATTCTCATCCTTGGTGACTCCATAACCCAGGGGATGCGTTTTAACAGGGACGAGGTATACGTGGGGCAGCTGGAGAAACTGCTGAACAGGGGGAATGACACGGGAATGAAATTCCTGGTCATTAATGCCGGGGTGGGAGACATCGGCCTGGCTGAAGAGGTTGATATCCTGCGGGAAAACGGCATAAAGGCCCGGCCTGATTTGGTGGGGATAGGATTTTACCTTAATGACAGCCGTGCTCCGTGGGGGGTTTTCGTTGAAAAGGGTTATAACTACTTTATCCTGAAACACAGCCGTTTCATACGCTGGCTGTACCGCCGCATTTTCGTGGAGAGGTATGTCCGCCTGATAGGGAAATCCAGGGTCGCATGGGTGGAGACATTCAATGAACGGAAGTGGGTAAATGACAGGGAAACATTTTATAAAATGATAGAGGAGGCTGAATCGGACTGGGGCGCCGCCTGGCGGGACAGTTCCTGGAAGTTCATCGAAAAGAAACTGGACGAGGCATTGAAACTGGCCGAGAAACATGATTTTAAGATTTTTCTGTTCTCCTTCCCGGTCAGCGTCCAGGTGGAGGCGGAATTTTTCGACAATAAACCGCAACGGATTCTCAGGAAAATCTGCGAGGAAAGGAATATTCCCTTTCTGGACCTCCTTCCCGTCCTGCGTGAAAACAGGGACAGGAAGCTGTTTTTTGACCAGTGCCATCCAACCCTTACAGGCAACACAATTATAGCGGAAGCCCTGTACAGGTTCCTGAAAAACAGCCCACTGCTCCCCCCTGCAGTGGCGGGACGGCATAACCGGCAGTCAGGGTAGGCCGCCCTTGACGGTTTATGCAACATTAAGCTTAGGCGGCGGAATGGAAATGCCTGTCAGTACCGGTTGATCCTGACGCCGTTGCAGAAGAAATGAATCCCCCTCTCACTCATTGCAAGGGAGATTTTTTCGCCCGTTTTTTTCTCGAAATCAGGAGGAGCCTTTGCAGTGACCCGCGCCTCACCAACCCTTACGTAGACAAGTGTTTCGGCGCCGAGATGCTCAACAAGTTCCACCCGTCCCTTGACCGGGCCGTCGCCGGGTGAGAGGGACTCCGGCCTGACCCCCATTGTAACCTCACGGCCTGCATACTGCTGCAGTTGCTTCACCGCTCCGGCGTCGATCTGAAGTTCACCGGACCTGAAAAACGTCCTGCCCCCCTCCACAACCATACGCCCTCTCAGGAGGTTTATCGGCGGGCTTCCGATAAACGTCGCGACAAAGAGATTTAACGGTTTCTCGTATATCTGCCGGGGAGTGCCGGTCTGCTGTATTTCGCCACGGTCCAGCAGAATGATCTTTTCTCCAAGGGTCATTGCCTCTACCTGGTCGTGGGTGACATATATCATGGTGGCACCCAGTTTCTGATGGAGCCCGGCAAGCTCCACCCTCATGCTGCCCCGCAGCTTGGCGTCAAGGTTGGAAAGAGGCTCGTCGAACAGGAAGAGTTCAGGGCTTCTCACAATCGCCCTCCCGATGGCGACCCTCTGCCTCTGCCCCCCTGACAATTCCTTCGGCTTTCTGTGCAACAGGTCCCCTATGCCCAGAAGTCCCGCGGCCTCCCGTACCTTCCTGTCGGTCTCCTCCCGCGGTCTCTTCCGTATCCTGAGGGGGAATGCCATGTTTTCGTACGCATTGAGATGCGGATAAAGGGCGTAGCTCTGAAATACCATCGCGATGTCTCTCTCCCCCGGGGTAAGGGTGCTTACCTCCCTGTCACCTATGAAGATTTCGCCTTCATCCTGATGTTCCAGCCCTGCGATCAGCCTGAGCACCGTGGTCTTTCCGCACCCGGACGGTCCGAGGAGTATGCAGAATTCCCCCTCGCGGACGTCAAAGGAGATGTTGTTTATAACCGCGTTGCCGCCGAATGATTTTTTAAGATTCCTTATCTTCAGACCTGCCATGTCAATTCCCCGCAGCGGCGCTGAAATAATCGCCCCCAGGCCCTCCGCGCCGTTTATGCAACATTAAGGAGGCTCCTGCAAAAGTCCTCCGTCCGTCACATCGAGCGGAGAGATAGGTCTTATAACTCATAGATACCGAAAGATTTCTCCCTTTGGTCGAAATGACATATACAGGCATTTTCATACTTTTGCAAGAGGCTCTAAGGTTAATATCAGGCATTGAATGTCTATTTGACCGCCCCCGCCGAAAGCCCCCTTACAATCCGCTTCTGGAACAGAAAGACCAGGAGCACGAGGGGCACTGTAGCCACTGTCGAGGCAGCGGCAATCTCGCCCCATGGAAGGGTGTACTGCCCCTGAAACAGCGCAATTCCCACCGGCAGGGTCTGGAACTTCTGCTGCGTCATGATCAGCAGGGCGAAGAAGAACTCATTCCATGCATAAATAAATACAAGAATCGCCGCCGTAAAGACCCCCGGCGCGGCAAGGGGGATCATGATCCGGAAAAGCGTCTGCACATGGCTGCATCCGTCGATCCTCGCCGCATCCTCCAGCTCATCGGGAAGCTCCCTGAAAAAGACCGCCAGTATCCATACGCCGAGCGGAAGCGTAAGGGTTACATATGGCAGGACAAGACCCTGATAGCTGTTGAGCCATCCCAGGGCATGCAGTATCCTCCACACAGGCCCTGCTATGGATATCTGCGGAAACATGGACACCAGGAGAAGGCTTCCCATAATCGGCCCCCTGTATCTGAGCCTCAGGCGTGCCAGCGCATACCCTGCAAACACGGAAATCAAAATGGTAAAAAACGTGGTAAGCCCCGCCACTATCAGGCTGTTTCTGACAAAGTGCAGGAGATTATATTCCGTTATCGCGGACCGGTACGAATGAAGGGTTCCCGAAGGGACGAGCACCGGGGGTATCGCGGTGACCTCTATTGGGGTTTTCAGCGAGGTGTTCAGGAACCACGCAAACGGCAGCAGGCTCATGAAGACCACGACGAATGTTGTTGCAAAAAACGGAACCCTGTTCATAAACGGTGACCCTGCGTGCTCAGGCATTTTCCGCCTTCAGCATTCCTTTCCCCATCACCCTGATGTAAAGCAGGGTGACGGCCAGGGCCATCAGAAAGACCACCACGGAAATCGTGGAGCCGTATCCCATGAGCCCCTCCGTAAACATTTTCTTGTACCCGTAGAACTGAAGCACATTGGTGGAATCGGCCGGGCCGCCCTGCGTCATGACGAACACTAGGTCGAACACCCTGAAGGCATCCATTGTCCTGAAAAGGAGGGCGACGAGAATGGCCGGTTTGACAAGGGGGAGCGTTATCCTCCTGAACCGCTGCCACGCGCCGGCGCCGTCCATCCTCGCCGCTTCATAGAGCTCATCGGGGATGACCTGCAGCCCCGCCAGGATCAGCAGCGCGGCAAAAGACGACGTCTTCCACACATCGGCCGCCACTATCGCCGAAAATGCATACACGGGATCCGCGAGCCATGCACTGTAGCGGGATGTATCGGAACCGTACAGGATATAATTCAGCAGGCCGTACTGGTCATTGAATATGAATCTCCACATCTGTGACGAGACCACTGTGGGGATGGCCCACGGCACGAGTATCGCGGCCCTTACCATGCCCCTTCCCCTGAAATGCCTGTTTATGACAAGGGCGATAATGAGGCCGAACAGTATCTCCAGAAAGGTTGATATGAACACGAACAGAAGCGTGTTTGCCAGGGAATGCAGCGCGATCCTGTCATGCAGCAGGTCCCTGTAATTTTCAAGCCCTGTAAAAGGCTGCCCGAGGGAGGGTATGCCCAGAATTATCCTGTGCAGGCTGAGATAGAAGGAATAGAGAATCGGGTAGAATGCAAAAACGACGACAAACAGAAAGCACGGCGCTATAAGGGCCAGGGCGAAAATCCGCTCTCTTGAAAGTGAAGACAGTTTCATTTCAGCGTGCCGGGCGGCGCTATTTTGTGAGAGCAAGGAGCCTGTCTATCTCCCGCGAGGCAGCCACTGCCTCTTTTTCTATATCGGATGAAGGGTCCGATATTGCCTTGCTGAAGTAGCGCTGCAATACGTTTGACACTGCAGGATAAAGAGGTGTCCTCGGCCTCGGGTATGCGGTCAGGAAGACATCCTTCATCCCGGAGAAGTGCGGATAGGCCCTGAGGATTTCCGCATCACCGTACAGCTTCTTCCTGGTCGGGGCGCGCCCGGCCTTGAGCGCCAGGAGCTTCTGTATCCTTTCGCTTGTCAGGAACTTTACAAAGGTCCATGCAGCCTCCTTGTTTTTTGAATAACTGCTGATGCCGGCCTGCCAGCCTCCCAGTGTGGAGTAGCTCCTGCCCCCCGGAAAATGCGGAAGCCTCGCAATTCCCACCTTGCCGGCTACGGTGGAGCGCTTCGGATTGTTTGACACCTCCCAGGCATAGGGCCAGTTCCTGTGAAAGACCGCCTTGCCCTGGATGAAGATGTCCAGGGATTCAGGCTCCTGGTATGTCAGGACCCCGGGAGGGGCGATCTTCCCGATAATATTGTCCCTGACAAACCTGACCGCCTCGACAGCGTGCTTCCCGGCAATCCCGGACCTGCCGGTTTCCGGGTTTATGATGTTTCCTCCGTTGCTCAGGATATACTCCATCATGTCGCACACAAGCCCCTCGTACTGTTTGAACTGTCCGGAGAACCCGTAAATCTCCACGCCTTTTCCGGCCTCCCCGGAGGTGATTTTTACTGCCTGCTCCACCATCTCCCGCCATGTGCGGGGAGGGCTGAAACCGTATTTTTCAAGCAGATCCGTACGGTAGTAGAGAATGCCGCTGTCGATGAAAAGGGGAACGCCGTAGATTCTGCCGTTGTATGAATTCGCCAGTATCGCTCCGTCCAGGAACTCTTTCCGTTCAGAGGGGGCGAACATATCGTCAAGGGGCGCGGCCCAGCCCGCCGCCGCGAACTCGGGAGGCCAGATCACATCCATCAGGAACACGTCCACATCCTCACTGCGGTTTTTGAGCTTCTGCGTCAACAGGTCATGGAATGCGGTTGACGAATGGGGCCCGACTTCCTTTACCAGTTCAATATCAGGGTGCTCGGCCCTGAAGATACTGTAGATCTCCTCCCATGCCTCGGGTATGTTCGGCTTCCAGGTGACAAAATGAAGGGTGGTCCCGCCCTCCTCGGCCTTCTTTGTACACCCCGCGGGGGCGAGGAGCAATAATATGAAAAAACACATGAATACTCCCTGAATGAGCCCGTGCCTTACGCCCTGCTCATTCATATGATATTCCCGGACTGATCTTAAGAGGTTCTTCATGGCATCCTCCCGTTACAGACATTATTGTGTTTCTATCCTGCTCCTGCATACAAGCAGATATCCCCCGTTCATACAACATCGGGAGCAAATTCCACTCCCCCTCTGAAGCGGACGGTTACAATGTGTTAATCGCAATTAGTATAATCTGCATTATGCCAACAGTCAACAACGGCCGGCCTTGACAGAGTGTTTCATAAAAATATCCCGCAGGTATATAATACATCGTCGTGGATAACGGATACGCTTCAGGGAGAATATCTCCCCCGCAGATGCTTGTTCTGGGTTTCATAGTGATAATACTCCTGGGGACCGCCCTGCTTCTCCTGCCGTATTCGACCACCGGCGGAATCACCCCCGTGGATGCGCTCTTCACATCGACATCCGCCGTGTGCGTCACGGGGCTCATTGTAAAGGACACGCCGAATGATTTCACCATGTTCGGAAAGATTGTGATACTGCTCCTCATCCAGATCGGCGGGCTCGGCTACATGTCAATGGCGACATTTATCGCCCTTATCGCGGGCAGGCGGATAGGCATGCCCGAGAGGATACTGCTCAGGGAATCCCTGAATATCGGCACACTCGAAGGGGTGGTACGCCTGATGAAGGGCATGCTCATATTCGTGGCGGTATCCGAGGGTCTCGGAGCGCTGGCGCTGACGCTCCGTTTTCTCGATAAATACCCGCCTGCGGAGGCGCTTTTCTACGGGATATTTCATTCAATCTCCGCATTCAATAATGCGGGCTTCAGCCTGTTTTCAGACAACCTCGCAGCTTTCGGAAACGATTTAACCATAACCATCACTGTGATGGTTCTTATCGTCCTGGGAGGCATCGGCTTTGTCGTTGTCAACGATCTCTACAACCGGTTCATGGGACACAACAGGAAGCTCATGATCCATACACTGATCGTCCTTATATCCACCTCCCTGCTGATTGCAGCCGGCGCGCTTCTGATCTATCTCAGCGAGAGGAAATACCTCTTTGCGGGCGGAGATTTCAGTACGGGTGATATTATAATCTCATCGCTCTTTGCATCCGTCACCGCCAGAACCGCGGGTTTTAATACAATAGACTATGCCGTCCTGCAGCCGGCGACCATATTTCTTACAATAATCCTCATGATAGTGGGGGCATCTCCCGGAAGCACCGGCGGCGGAATAAAGACCACCACACTTTCAGTGGTGATACTGCATATATGGTCCACGATAAGGGGCAGGAGGGAGACCGTGATATTCAACAGGAGGATCCCCCGCGTGATGGTATCGAGGTCCCTGGTCGTTCTTGCAATGGCCATCATTTATGTGGGCACGGTAACGCTGCTGATAATCGACCTGGAACACACGCCGTTTGACAACACTGTCTTTGAGACCGTGTCCGCCTTCGGCACAGTGGGACTGTCCACAGGCGACGGGGGCGCAAGGAGCTTCTGTGCGGGCTTTTCCGATGTCTCAAAGATTATAATAGTATTCACCATGCTTGCCGGAAGACTCGGTCCCCTGACCCTCTTTACGGCGTTGCTCCGGCAAAAGGAAGAGAGAATCAACTATCCCGAAGGGAGGATCATGATAGGGTGAAAAAACAGTTTGTCGTTATAGGACTGGGCAGGTTCGGCTCCGCGGTTGCGCTGAGCCTTGCCGAGGAAAACTGCGATGTGATCGCCATAGACCGGGATGAAGCCAAGGTGAAGTCAATAGCCGACCAGGTCACCCTTGCGGTGCAGCTTGATGCAATGGATGAAAAGGCGCTCAAGGAGGCCGGGGTGCAGAATGTGGATGTGGCGATAGTCAGCATGGCGGGCAATGTGGAGGCAAGCATCCTCGCGGTAATGATACTGAAGGAGCTCGGCGTCAAAAAGATCATGGCAAAGGCGCTCAATGACCTGCACGGCAAGGTTCTGTCGCACATCGGGGTCAGCGATGTCATATATCCTGAACGGGACATGGCGCAGAGGCTGGCGCATAACCTGGTGATGCCCGAATTCCTTGAACACATACAGTTGTCCCCCGAATACAGTATAGTGGAGCTTCCGGCCCCGGATTTCCTGTGGGGCAAATCCATCGTCGGCACAAAACTGCGCTCTGAATACGGCATCAGCATCATAGCGATCAGGAGGGCATACAGGGCAAACGGCGAAAAGAAAGAATCATGGCATGTCAACCCGCCGGCTGCCGAGGTCATCCGGAAAGATGATATCCTTGTGCTGCTCGGCGCCAACAGGGATATCGAAAAGCTGGGTTAGGAGCTGAAATCATGAGTTTTAAATTCATTTGCAGAAAATGGAGATCGCCTCGGCAACGAAAGAGATACCCTTAACCTTAATGTCGCATAAGCCGGCGGGAGCTTTATGCCACTGTAAGGTAAGGCGACACAGATGAACAACGGATTTTCGATAATATCGGATTTGTTTGCCTTTGCCTTCATGCAGAGGGCATTTGCAGCCTCCGTGCTGCTCGGCATCCTCTGCTCTGTAATAGGCGTGTTCGTGGTGGTGAAGGGATTTTCCTTCATAGGCGCGGGAATAGCCCATGCGTCCTTTGCCGGCGTGGTGCTCGGTTTCCTGCTCGGCATCAATCCCATGATACCTGCATTCGCCTTCAGCCTGCTGATGGTCTTCTTCGTCGGGGCGGCGACGCGCAGGGGCGAACTCAAACCCGACATCTCCATAGGCATCTTCTTTGCTTTTACAATGGCGCTGGCTGTATTCTTCATCGGGCTTATGAAACAGTACCAGCCCGGTATCTACGGATACCTTTTCGGCAACATACTGTCCGTCACCCCTTCAGACCTGTGGCTGACGGCGGGAATATCCGTGTTCATACTCGCGGTGATCAGCCTGCTCTATAAAGAACTGCAGTTTATAACCTTTGACCAGGAGATGGCCGAGGCAAGCGGCCTGCCGGTTGCGTTTCTGCACTATCTCCTGCTGGCGCTTATCTCCCTGACCGTGGTGGTTTCATTGAAGGCCGTGGGGGTAATCCTTGTTTTCGCACTGATCGTCACTCCTGCGGCCTCGGCTTACCAGCTTGTCCACAGGCTTACGCCCATGATATTCATATCCGCCGCAATCGGCGCTGCAGGCTCCACGGCGGGCCTGCTTCTTTCGTATGTCTGGGATGTGCCCTCGGGCGCCACAATCGTCTCCGTGCTGACCCTGATTTTTCTCTTGTGCCTGTGGCTTTCCCCCAAGAGACGGCACTGCAAATGCGGGGTATAGCAATCTGCGGTTTCAGACGGACAGCCCGTTCCTCAGGCGCCTGAGCAGGTTCAGGCTTTCCTCCGTCTCTTCTATCTCGTTGATCTCGAGAATAACCATGACGTCCGGCTTTATTTTTATGAGTTCCTTCAATGCCTCCATCTCCCTGCAGCCCTGTCTCAGGGGCCAGTGGTCCGTGATGCCGCCGTGCAGGCCGTTGTTTCTGTGCATATGCACAAACCGGACGTTTCCGATGGTTGCGTCATCTGCAAATGCCCTGACAAACTCCACGGAATTGAATCCCGCAGCCTCTATGTGTCCTATATCAATGGTGACCGAGTCTGCATAGGTGTTCCAGAACCACCTGATGTCCCCCGTGTCTGCGGCATTCTCAAAAGATACCGCGGTAATCGATTGAAGCTCCTCGAGCGCTCTCCTGAAGCAGATATCATGCGCGCCTTCAAGCCTCCCGCCGCCGGGAGCTCTCTCATCATGAAGTATCAGCGAAAGGTCCGCATAAGCGGCCATTCTCAGGAGATCACCGAAGGTCCCGTCATCCAGAAGGGAATAGCTTACAGGGTGGATTACATACCGCCTGCCTGCCCTCCGGCAGGCACGGACACAGCTCATCATGATGTCCATATTGTCCTTCATCCCCCGGTAGACGGAGATCTGGATGATCTCGGCATCCCATATTTCCACTTCCTCGGGATAGAGCACCCTTGAGCCTATAATCATGATTCCTATTTTAGGCCATATCAATGGAAATTAAAATATACTCGTTCTTTTTCCTGAAAAACACAACCGCCCTGCCATCTTCATTTTCATAGATGATGGTATCGTCGCTGAACTCCTTCACCGGTTTCAGCTTCATCTTTTCGGTTCTTACAAGCTTTCCGCCTTCTATAATCTGTACCTCGGCGTTCATAACAACCCTCCTTTCCCTTGCTCGTGAGACTGTTCCCAGTATACCCTTCTCCCTGAGAAAATTCATACGTTCCCTCAGCTGTCCCATGCCTGAGACCTTATACGCCCTGATCCCCGATCGTGCCGCGGATTCCACGCATTCGGCATTGTCGTCGAAATAGACAACCTCAGACGGCGGCACGCCGATTCCCCGCAGGACATTCTCAAATGCCTCACTTGACGGCTTTGTCAGTCCGGTCTGATACGAGACAAAAAAATGATGGAATTTCCTGTCCAGTTCATACCGTTCAATCAGGGATTCCGTGTAAACCCTGTTGTTATTGGTGATGCAGGCGAGGATATAGTCACCCCTGAGGGCATCCAGCATCTCCGGCACGCCCGGATACAGCCCCCTGTCCCATGACTTGAAATCCTCAATGAATGTTTCGGGGGAAACGGACAGACCCAGTTCGGCAACAACACCTGAAGCAAATTCCCCCGGGGTGCATTTGCCTCTTTCAAACCTTGAAACCCACGGGGACTCAAACCAGAACCTGCGTGCCTCCTCGGGCGACAAGCGCCCGCCCGTCAATTCAACAAGAGGCCCCACACCGTCCCAGTCGACCAGCACGCCTCCAAGATCAAAAAGTATAACCCTGATCATGCTCCCCTGTCACCCGATCAAACATCATCGCCGTCCTGTCTCCAGCCTGTTTATGCAACATTAAGATTATCAATGCGTTTGCCTGCAGAGTATGTGGCGGCCTTCCCGCACTTTAAAATGCCTGTCCCGGCAACCGGAAACGAGCCCACACACATGGCTGCAATCAGGTTCAGTATCTCAATGGTGGTTGTAAGGGAACAGACCTCGGTCTTGCCGCCCGCGGTGTCAACCTCCTTATGTTCGCCCTTTTTGAGGTCATGGCCAAACTGCCTGGCAAAGTCCGCGGGAAGGGAACTTTCATCCGCGCCTGTGTCGACAAGGCCGTATGTTGAAATGGATTTGCCGGTGAGGTGATTGATGATTTTGACGGGGAGCCACGGACGTTCCCGGTTGTCGGGGGTTAAGCTGAGAAAGGGGGAATCCGTTATGGGCATGGGACCGGGTATCGGTAAATGTGAACCAAGTCCTTCGGGGGTACATAGAAGATTACGGGATTCCGTGCACGTTTTTTTGCTCAACTCAGAACACTGTCGGGATTCTTCCCCGAGCACAGGACTTCATTGTTTTTAAATGATCTGACGGCGACATATTTGCCGTTGTATTTTTTGCTCCTGTCTTTTAATATGGTATTCTTCATTATTGTATTGTGCAGGGCCTTTTCTTTCTCATGTTCAGGTTATCGGCACAACAGGCCGCCCCCTTGAACATGGAATTGCTTGATTACTATATATTATTTATTTTATCACACAAGGTCAAGATAAAAGCCACGGATCCACGGCTTTACTTTCCCTGCCGGGGATTGTTAAAATTTTCTACTATGCAGAAGGTTCCGATGACCCCGGAGGGGTACCGTAAACTGAAAGAAGAGCTTGAAAGGCTGCTGAAGGTGGACCGCCCCCGGAACATCAGGGCGATCGCCGAGGCCAGGGAGCACGGCGACCTGTCTGAAAATGCGGAGTATCATGCCGCAAAAGAAAGGCAGTCGTTCATCGAGGGTCGCATCCGGGAGCTCAAGAGCAAGCTTGCGCTCGCCGAGGTGATTGACCCCTCGAAGATCTCGCAGAACAGGGTGGCATTCGGCGCAAGGGTGAAAATCTTTGATGTCGATACAGACGAGGAAAAGGTCTTTACCCTGGTGGGCCAGGATGAGGCGGATGTCAAGACCGGCAAGATATCCATCAGCTCACCTGTCGGAAGGTCGCTTATCGGCAAAGAGATCGGTGATACGGTCATCATAAAAGCGCCTGCCAGGACAATGGAGTATGAAATCTTAGAGATAAGCTTTGAGTAGATTATTTGAGGCATCCGTAAAAGAAAACAGGCGGCTTACAGAAAAGCACTATCTCTTAACATTCAATCCGTTAAAGAAAATCCGAAGGCCCGGGCCGGGCAATTTCTTCATGATCTCTGCGGGCAACGGCCTTGACCCGTTGCTGAAAAGGCCCTTCAGCCTCCACCGGCGCACCGGGAGCGGCATCCGGATACTCTACAGGGTCACGGGCAGGGGAACGGCTATCCTGAGCCGCAAAAGACCGGGTGACGTTCTGGAGATAATCGGCCCCCTCGGCAACGGTTTTCCTGCCCGGAGAGCAGGGGAAAACACCATACTCGTCGCCGGCGGAGTGGGTATCGCACCGGTCTTCGCACTTGCCGAACACCTGGCTGCCTCGGCGAAAAAGCCCGTTCTCTTCTACGGCGCAAAAACAGGAAGCGATCTGTTGTGTATCGACGAGCTTAAGTCAATCGGCATTGAACCGCGTATCTGCACCGACACCGGGGACACGGGACGGAAGGGCCCTGTCACCGGTATGCTGAGAGAATTCCTCGGTAAAAATCCCTCTTTTTCAGAGGATTGCTGTATTTACGCCTGCGGGCCGGAGAGCATGCTCAGGTCACTGTCCGCGCTTGCGGGGGAATACGGATTGAGGGGGTATGCGGCCCTTGAACAGAATATGGCCTGCGGAATCGGCGCATGTCTCGGATGTATCGTGAATACAACCCGCGGCTACAAACGCGTGTGCAGGGACGGGCCTGTCTTTCCCCTGAACGAGATAATCTGGTAACGTGTAACCCTCCGGTTGCATAAACGTGCAGAGGAGTCCGGCGGGCCGGTATTTTATGCAACTGCAAGGGCGACTTTATTGTACTCATGAACCTTTCGGTCAACGTGGGAAAACTGAAACTCGGGAATCCCGTAATCGCGGCTTCGGGCACATTCGGTTACGGTGAGGAGTATTCCGGATTTACGGATATCGGCAGACTCGGGGCCGTTACCGTAAAGGGGCTTTCGCTGAGTCCCAGGGAGGGCAATCCGCCGCCGCGCATTGTGGAGACACCCGCCGGCATGCTGAACGCAGTGGGGCTCCAGAACATAGGCATAGACAGTTTTATAAAGGATAAACTCCCCTTCCTGAGACAATTCGAAACCCGTGTAATAGTCAACTTTTTCGGGGATTCCATATCAGAGTATGCAGAGGCGGCCGCGAGGTTAAGCTCGGCGGAGGGCGTGCATGCACTTGAAATGAACATATCATGCCCTAACAAACAGGCCGGCTGGAGCATCTTCGGCACGGACCCGAAGGTGACCTTCAGGGTCGTCAGCGCGGTCCGCAAGGCAACCGCCATGCCCCTTATCGTGAAGCTGTCACCCAATGTGACCGACATAGCCATGATGGCAAAGGCCGCCGAGGACGCAGGGGCCGATGCCCTGTCCCTTATCAATACACTCACGGCAATGGCCATTGACATAAACACACGGAGGCCGAAACTTGCAAACATAACCGGCGGATTGTCAGGCCCGGCCATCAGACCGGTCGCCGTCAGAATGGTCTGGGAGTGTTACAGGAAAGTGAAGATACCGCTTATCGGCATGGGCGGCATAATGTCGGCCGAGGACGCCATTGAATTCATGCTCGCAGGCGCAACCGCCGTCGCCGTGGGGACAGCGAACTTTGTCAACCCCGGCGCCGCGGTGGATATCCTGCAGGGCATTAAAACATTCATGTCCGCAAGGGGCATCAGGTCCCCCCGGGAATTGACGGGAGCAGTGAGGTGTTAGAGAAACCGTTCATCACCCTGACAACGGACTTCGGGCTGAGGGACCCGTTTGCAGGCCTGTTGAAGGGCGTTATCCTCGGGATAAATCCCGGGGCCGTAATAATAGACATTACACATAACATACAGCGCCATAATATCTTTGAGGCCTCGCAGGTCATAGGCATGAGCTACGGATACTTCCCGTCGGGCACAATCCATGTCGTGGTTGTGGACCCCGGAGTCGGCGGGCACAGGAGGCCGTTGCTGGTGACCACGGGACACCATTTCTTCATAGGGCCCGACAACGGCGTGTTTTCCTCGGTTTATGAAACAGCAGCGCCTGACTACACGGTGCTTCATTTAACCTCTTCACACTATTTTCTGCCGATGAAGGGCTCGACATTTCACGGGCGCGACATATTCGCGCCTGTTGCGGCATGGCTGTCGAGGGGGATAGATTACCACAAGTTCGGCGACCCGGTTGAAGATTACAGTAAAATCCCGCTGCCGCGCGTTACATTGACGGATAAGAACACCCTGAAAGGCACGATCATATCAATTGATCATTTCGGCAATGCAATATCCAACATCACAGGCGACGACCTGGCGAAACTGTCCCCCGAAGCCTCGCCGGGCGACTTCAGGATAGCCTTCAATAACATGGCGGTCCCCTTTGCGGACTATTATGCACAGGCACAGGGAGCAGGGCTGTCGGCGGTCATGAACAGCTTCGGGTACCTGGAGCTTTTCGTCTACGGGGACAGCGCCGCTGAAAAATTCGGCATAAAGACCGGGGACGGCGTGGTTTTATCCCTCAGGGAAAAACCCCCGGGGCAGGAGGGCGGGGGTTGAAGACCGGAGGCGGTATCGCCTATCTTTCAAACAGCTCGGGCATGTTCTTTCTTGCCAGCGACAGCCGCTGTCCGAACTCGAGGTCTGCCCTGCCGAGATATCTTGAGACAAGCCTTGACAGCGTGGATCTCCAGTTCCCGAGTATTGTCCTGATTATCCAGTCCGGCCTGTAATTCAGGGATCTGACCGTTACAAACAGGAAAACGGCAGGCTCAACAGCCCTCTTTACAATGAAAAACAACATGTTCACCAGGGAGACATGCATCGGTCTCCTTGTTTTTGCGGGCCTGTTGAGGCAGGCCGCCAGTGCCCGGGGGATGCAGGGGGTGATTGCGAGCAGTCTGTTGAAGTATGTGTCATCAATATTCAGCAGGTACCTGTAGAGGTATGCGTCCGGAGTGACTATCCCGTCTCCGACCGCCTTTTCAGCCAGCGGGGTGCCGGGGAAAAAGGTGAGATGCGCGAGCGAGACGATATAGGGTTTTTTCAGCGTTGAGAGCGCATTTATCGTATCCATAACATCCTGCTCCGTCTCATACGGATTATCCACTATCATCTCGTAAAACGGCGCGGCCCGGGTCTCCGCAATTATATCAGCGGCCTTCCTGACCGAGTCGAAACGGATCTTCCTGTCATAAATCTCGAAATTCACGCGGTCGCTTCCGCTCTGTATGCCCATGACCATCCAGCAGAGCCCGGCCTCTCTGAGCATCAGCATCTTCTCTCTGTCCATCATTGTGGGTATCACCCTTGCGATAAACGGCAGTCCCACATGTTTCCTGTACTCCCTGCAGAACTCCCTTATCCACTGCCTGCTGTGCGTGAAGAAACAGTCGTCCTGGAAATTTATATAGAGGACAAACGGATTTTTTACGACCTCCCGTATCTCCGCCATTACATTTTCAACGGACCTCTCCCTGATCTTTCTGCCGTACACCGCAAGGAATGCCGAATTGCCGCAGTATGAGCACTTAAACGGGCAGCCCCTCGTGGTTATCATCATGTGGCATGTCCCGCCGTAAAGCGCATACATGCGGAACACCCGCTGGTTTTCAGAGAAGTTGTAAATCCTGTTGTTATGAAAGCCGTAGAAATAATCCGGCAGATACTCCTGCAGAGGCAGGACGTCGAGATCATTCTCCGGCAGGGCCGGAGGCTGCCTTATTATCTCCCCGTTGTGATTCGCCCATATGCCCGGGATTTCGGGCGGCACCTTCCGTCCCTTGTCACTCAGGTGTTCCAGCAGGGAGACGACCGCATGCTCCCCTTCTCCGGTGCATACATAATCGGAATATCTTATACATTCCTCCGGCTTGATAATCGTATGCACGCCCCCCCAGATTACAGGAATGTCAAACCTTTCTTTCAGCAGACGCGCAAGGTTCTTTGCAGGGTAGAACTCGATCGACATGAGGCTTATGCCGATCAGGTCAGGGCGGTAGTCAGCGATAAAGTCCTCTATCGCGGGACTCAGTTCCGGCTCCAGGTAGCCCGGAAGAAACAGAATACGGACATCGTGCCCTTTGTCTTTTGCATTGGCTGCGATATATTTCAGCCCGGTCACATATGCATTGGACTGCAGCGAAACAAGAAGCAGTTTCATTCGGATAATATTTTATAAACTCCGCGGTCTTAACAACGATATAAAAGATAAACTTAGCATAACATATCACAGTTACAGGTGAAAGCCCCCGCCGGGACAACCGCTTATTTCAAATAATCCTTGCAGTTGCATGAAATAGCGCCAGCGGGCAGGGAAGTGCGGAGGTTTTACGGCGGATTCTCCCGCCCGCTTATGCAACATTAAGGATTACATGAGGAGTCTCCTGCAAAAGCATGAAAATGCCTGTATATGTCATTTCGACCAAAGGGAGAAACCTTTCGGTATCGATGCGTTATAAGACCGCTGTCTCCGCTCGATGTGACGGACGGAGGACTTTTGCAAGGGCACCGGGCTCTGATAATTTGATATGGCGGGCTGATTTTGTTATTCTTAGAAATAAAGGCGATGGGGTTCGCTTAACTGTTCCGCATTTAAAGGAACTGATAACTCCTACTGACTCTCGGGCACGTAAGGTTGGTAGGGGTTTTTTTATTTCTATGAGGAGGAGGCATGCTTGATAAATATTCGCACCTGAAAGAACAACTCCTGGAATGCATAGACGACATGCTTGCAATCGAAAATATACCGGGATGCCCGTGTGAAGAACTCAGGAAAAAGGTCCATAACAATGTCTTTAACCTTGTGGTGCTGGGGCAGTTCAAAAGGGGAAAGACCAGCCTGATCAATGCGCTCCTTGGCGCCGAGATACTGCCGACCGCGGTTGTGCCCCTGACATCCATCGCAACAATCCTCAAATACGGCGAGGTGCTGAGAATAAAGGTCTTCCTGACAAGCGGCGCCGTGAAGGAAATCAAGCCCGGGAATCTCGCCAGGTATGTTACGGAGAGGGGAAACCCGAGAAATGAAAAGGATGTGCGCGAGGTGGTCATCACCTACCCGTCGCCGTATCTTAAAGACGGGGTGCAGATCATAGACACGCCGGGTGTCGGCTCTGTCTACCAGCACAATACGGATATTGCATACCAGTATATACCGAAATCCGACGCCGCCCTGTTTATCCTGTCGGTCGACCAGCCTGTAAGCCAAGCCGAGCTCGATTTTCTCAGGGATGTAAGGGAATACTCCGACAGGATATTTTTTCTCCAGAACAAGGCGGATTATGTCGGCCCGGAAGACCTTGACGAATCCATCGCCTTCTCCGCCAAGGTGATAAAAGATGCCGTCGGTTTTGACGTGAGGATACTGCCCCTGTCGGCAAAGCTTGCGCTCGAGGCGAAATTGTCAGGCTCGGATGAGCTGCTTGAGAAATCATTTCTTCCTGAATTCGAGAAGACCCTCAATACATTTCTCATGGAGGAAAAAGGCAGGGTGCTGATTCGCTCCGTGTCGAACACCCTGTTGAGGATATTGTCCCAGGCAATACTTGAACTTGAGCTGGAGATGAAATCACTGGCCACGCCCCTTGAGGAACTCAGGGTGAAGATAGAGGCCTTTGAGAACAAGAAGCGGGCGGTTCTGTCTGAAAAACATGACTTCGACATACTCCTTGACGGTGAACTGAACAGGCTTGTAAGGGATGTGCTTGATGAAGATATTGAAAAGTTCAAGAGAGAGATCAGCGTAAACCTGCTCCCCGGCCTTGAGGACCTCTATGAAAAAAGCAAGGGTCTTTCAGGCAGGCACCTTAATAATGTGCTCGAAGAATACGTAGTCAACGAGGTGAAAAATGCATACAATAACTGGAGGGCGAAGGAGGACGGGAAACTCGCCGCCGCCTTTGAGGCGATCTGCAGCAGGTTTATTTTAAAGATAAACGGTACGGTCGATGAGCTCCTGAAATTTTCATCCGAGCTGTTCTCCATACCGTTTGACGTGTTTAAGTCGGAGGAATTATGGACCGTTAAATCAGGCTTCTACTATAAATTCAAGGACGAGCCCGTGTCGCTCGAGCTCCTTACCGCATCATTCACTTTTGCTCTGCCGGGTTTTATCACAAACAAGATCATCCTGAAAAACGCAAAGAAGTTTTTACTCGAAATGATCGACAAGCAGGGGGGCAGGTCGCGTTTTGATTTTACCGAAAGGCTCGGCAGGAGCAAGTACGCCTTCAGATGGGACATGCTGCAGAAGATCGAGGCGACCATCGAGGGCATTGCTTCGGCCATAGAAAAAGGTCTGAAGCAGAAGTCCAAAGGGGAAGGCGAGGTTGAAGAGCGGAAACAGGAACTTGCTGAGACGGCGGAGAGACTGAACGGGATCCGGGACAGGCTCCTGCATATCAGGGAGGATTTACCGTAAGGGGCAGGATGCAAAGGTTTACCTTGATGTGGCATAAACGGGCAGGGGAGTCCGGCGTAAAACCTGCTGACTCCTCTGTCCCGCCGCCGGTATTTTATGCAGCTGTAAGGTTTATTAAGATATTAGGATTATTAAATTGACAGCCCGGATAATATGAGCTATGGTTAAATTAACCTTAATATGGCATAAGCCGGCAGGAGATGTTCTTATGCAAATGCAAGGTGGAAAATTCTTCTTTCCCGTAAACTCCTCCCCTGTGCTGCGGGAGAACTCAATTAAGAAAGGAGGGCCGGAAAATGAATCTGGAGCTTACGAATCAGGAAAAGGATATGCTCGTTTTGGTCCTTGAAAATTTCATACCCGACCTGAGGGCGCAGATTGCTTCCGGAGTCAAACACGACTGGAGGGTCAAGCTGCACGAAGAGGAAGAAGTGTTGAAGACGATTCTTGAGAAACTGAAGGCATTAAAATAATCTTAATGTTGCATAAACGGGCGGGAGAGGCTGCCGTAAAACCTTTATAAAGCGATGGGATTTTGTAAATATGTCTATGTTGCAGGAAATAACGGAGAGTGAAGTTCCAAAAGACGTTGATATGCCGT
>JALSHG010000048.1 GCA_026982355.1 Thermodesulfovibrio sp. | reverse complement strand
AATTTCACTCTCCGTTACGTCCTGCAATAAAGACATATTTCCGATATCCCATCGCTTTATAAAGGTTTTACGCCGGACTCCCCTGCCGGCTTGTGCAACATTAAGGATAACATATCCCGATATCCAATCGCTTTATAAAGGTTTGCCGGCGGATTCCTGTGCCCGTTTATGCAACATTAAGGGGGGTCACAGCTTGCCGGCCTTTATTATCGCCCAGACAAGCCGCAGCCCGAGAATCCCCGCCAGTGAATAACCTATTATCCCAAGCGCGGAAAACCCCCATATGCTCGGCCCTATATGGTACTGTGCTATGTAGGAGGAGCCTATGACGATGGAGGCCACGACAATGGCAAAGGCCAGCCGGTTGCTCGACCTGTCTATATGGCTCTCCAGGTCTTCGAGCTTCTCGTGTTTGATTCTCAGTTCCCCCCTGCTCTCCCTGGCATTGTGCAGTATGACCTCAAGCGCCTTCGGGGCCTCCCTCAGCACCCGCTGGAAATCCAGCATGAACTTCATTCCTTCCTTTGCAACCTTTGACGGGGACAGCCTGTCTTTTATTATCGTCATTGCATACGGCCGCATGCTCTCCACAAGGTTGAAGTCGGGGTCCAGGGACCTGACCACGGGCTCGACGGTCATGAATGCCTTGCCGAGCATGAGGAGGTCTGAAGAGACCCTTATGCCGTGGGTCCTGCCGATTTTTATGGATTGCTCTATGATGGAGGCGAGGGAAAAATCCTTTAAGGGAAGGTTGTAATATTCCTCCATGAAGGCCCCCATGCTCCTCTTGAACGCCCTGCGGTCGAAGTCTTGGCCGGTTATGCCTATCCTCAGGTATACATCCGCTACACCGTCGATGTCACGGTCGATAAAGGCGAGGAACCAGTCCGCCAGGTTATCCCTCATCTCGGGATTCAGGTGCCCCATCATGCCGAAGTCGTGGAAACAGAGCCTTCCGTCTTCGAGGACGAATATATTGCCGGGATGGGGATCGGCATGGAAGAACCCGTCCCTGAAGACCTGCTTCAGATATGAGTCAATAAGCCGGCGGGCGACCCTTTTCCTGAACCGGATATCATCATCATACAGTTCATTGATTTTCCTGCCGCGGCTCATTTCCATGGTGAGAACCTTTTTGCCGGACAGTGAGGCTACCACCCCGGGAATGACTATATCCCCGCTGTTCGAAAAATTCTCCCTGAACCGTTCCGTATGCCTCCTTTCAGTCTCAAAGTCAAGCTCTTTGAGAATGGTCTTTGTCAGCTCCTCCACCTGTCCCGGGGGGTCGTATAACCTGCTTTCGGGGATGTACCTGACCAGCAGCCTTGCTATGTATCCCAGCAGGTGAAGGTCCAGCCTGATCCTCTCTTCAATCCCCGGCCTCTGGAGCTTGACGACCACTTCCCTGCCGTCGGACAGCACGGCGGTATGCACCTGCGCGATTGACGCCGCCGCCAGGGGCCTTTCTTCAAATGCGGCGAACAGCTCTTCAACGGGCCTGCCCAGTTCCCGCCGGATCCGGCTCTTTACGGTCTCAACCGGAACGGGCGGCACATTGTCCTGGAGTTTTTCCAGCTCGGCGATAAATTCATCCGGCAGGGCGTCCCTCCTCAGGCTCAGCACCTGCCCCAGCTTTATGAACGTGGTGCCGAGTTCCTCTATCATCTCCCTGAACCGCACGGCCGGGGATTTCTCGGGCCGTAAGACCTTCCACCTGATAAGCAGGCGTTCCATCACGGGAAGCCGCGCCTTGAGGTGCAGCCTGTTGACGACAGAGTCGAACCCGTACTTTGCCATTGCACCGGCGATCACCCTGAGGCGTTTTCTCTCCTGTTTTTTCAATCCGAACATTTTCCTTAACCTGCCGGTTTCCCGTTATCCCTTCCGGCGTTCAGATTGTCCGGCAGCTCTATAATCATCTCCGTGCCCACGCCGGGCTTGCTCTTTATGCGTATCTTGCCGTGATGCCCGTCTATGATCTTTTTCGCTATGGACATGCCGAGGCCTGTTCCCACGTGTTTTCTCGTAAAGAAAGGCACAAAGATGTTTTCAAGGGTCTCACTGTCCATACCCGGGCCGTTGTCCCTGATCCTGATAACAGGCCCGTTTTCCCCCCTGCCGGCATTGACCGTAACCTCTTCATCCCTGCCCGAGGCATCAATGGCGTTGCTTATGATATTTACAATCGCCCGTTCCATGTGGGCCTTGCCGATACGCGCCTTTACCGGCTCAGGCGGCAGGTGGACCGACAGGGTTACCTGTTGTTTTTTTGCCGATGTCCGGCAGGAATCGCATGCCCGGTTGACGACATTCCTGATGTCTTCCTCGCTGAAGGTCAGATTGATCGGCCTCGTGAAATCAAGCACATCATGCACGATCCTCTGCATGCTCAGGGCCGACTCCATTATCGACCTCAGGGCGCCGTCAGGGTCTCCCTTTCCCTTCTGGAGGCGCCTCGTAAAGCCGATTATCGTGATAAGGGGGTTTTTCAGGTCATGCACGATGGTCGTGGCTACCCGGCCCACACTGGCAAGATAGCGGTTTCTTTCGGCCTGTTCCCTGTGTCTCCTCTCGCGGTCCACAAGAAACCCCGCAAGAAAGGCGACCGCGAATGCGGAGCATCCGGAAAGCAGTATCTGAAAGAGCCTGTACATGGAAAACATGGGGTCGCTCCACGCAGCCAGGAAGTACGGCATGTATAAAACAGTAATGGCGGCGAAGGTCAGCAGGGCGCCTTTTAAACCAAAGACAAGCGCGGCGAGAAGAAGCGGTATGTAATGAAGTTCGGTCTGGATATCGTGCAGCACGTAGTTTTCCGGGTCTGTTTTGTAATGCAGGTAACCTATAAGCAGTGTGAAGGCGACAATGATGATTATATAGTATTTCTTGTGCTCAAGCATTTTTCGTTCAGTCAATATGCCGCCGTCCGGAACCGGCGCGGGATTTTCAGGGCAATGTATTTATTCTAAAGGGAAGAGCTCGGAAATATCCAGCAGGATGTAACAGCCGCGGGAGCAATCCCCGCCCGGAACCCGTGCGGGATTGCCCGGAAGTGAATCCCCGCAATGACGGAAACATGATTAATAACATCATTGCGGGGAGGCTCGGTCTTTCAATCACGATCGGACGGCTTTTATCTTGACATGCCCATTCCCATCATGCCGCCGCACATGTGACCGCCCGACAGCGACTCCAGGAAAGCCGTCAGATCATTTATTTCATCCTCATACCAGTCCTTACTCCTTATCGCGGTTATAAGCGGAGACACCTCACCGGCGAAATCGTCTTCATACGGGTCGCTGATGCCCGCAACAGTACCCCTCACCACGAACTCCACCGCATCCCTGATCGTGCCGTACTTGCCGTTATGCATGTACGGGGCGGTGCAGAGGAGTTGCCTCAGTGTCGGTGTCTTGAACCTGCCTATGTCGGAGGTTGATTTAGTCACATAATAACGTCCGAGGTCGTACCCCTCGTATCCCGGCAAATCGGTGTTGGGAAAGAGCGGTTCTCCGGTGGCATCGTTTGTGCCCGTCTCATATCCCCGGCGGAAGACGCCGATATTATGGAAACCGCCGTCCGGGTTGCCGGAAGTCACATCCGTAAACAGGGGCTCCGGATGGCACGCCGTGCAATTGCCCTTGCCCTTGAACAGGGCCAGCCCTCTCAACTGCGCATCCGAGAGTGCGCCGGTATTTCCCGCCGCATAGGAATCATAAGGGGAATCAAAGGCGAGGATGGTTCTCTCATATGATGCAATCGCCTTTCCTATGGCCTGGAAGACCACGGGGACTTCATATGAAGAGCCGATATACTGCGCAACCCCGGGGAATGCCCTGAGCAGGGCCTTGCGGTATCTGTAAAGCACGTAGCTGACTGCATTCTCCGGCGTGTTGTTCATCTCCAGGGGATCCTGTATGGGTCCGAGCGCCTGTGCTTCAAGGCTTGTGCCCGGCAGAACGTCACCCGTCACTGGGTCCGTCAGGTACTGTGCCCTGCCGTCCCAGAACTGGCTGTGCTGGTAGGCCGAGTTGAACACCGTCGGGGAGTTGCGCTTTCCACGGCGGTTGTACACCCCTGTAGAGCGGACCTCCGCGTCGGAGAAACCGAGCATGGGGCCGTGGCATGTGACACATGCGACTTTTGTGCCGCCGGCATCGGGGTCTGACAGGTTTTTGTCCATAAACAGTCTCATGCCGAGCTGAACTTTTTCAGGCGTAATAGGGTTGGACTCCGGCACAGGCACGGGTACAGGCGGTTCAGGGGATTCATACATCATGCCGGCAACGCCGTAGCCGGCAAACCCCAGGATTACAAGAATAAAGATTAATTTAAAGACAAGACTTCCCTTCCCGGTATTGTTTACCACGAGGCACCTCCTTTTCCGGATATTCGGATAATAGTTACAGTTATTTCCCTTATATCACTGTTATAGTGATCTGTCAACCTTATTGCATAAAATCCCCAATCAATCCCAATCGTGCAGTTGCATAACATACCTCCACTGCACGTGTGCCCCGCAACGGCATAAAAATACGGCCCGCAGGCAGGCTCCCCTGCTCCGCCGCCGGTATTTTAGCAACTGTGAGGTCAACATTGATTTTTAGTGTGAATTGATGTTATGTTGTAGAGTAGCGGGGTAGCCTTGGAAAATGCCCTCTGAAACGCAGAGGCCGTAGTGCCGTTCTATTCATAAACTTACATGTACCGTGCGATGGGAAGTCTTGCCGAGAACCAGTGCGCTTACCAGTGTACTGTTGGTTTATATATAAATGCAACCGGTCATTCCTGCTTCAGTTTTCTCAGTGACCTGCCGAATAGATATGTGGAAACCGGTACCTGTGTGCATTGTCAAGGAATAATGGCAATGCCCATACCTGTTTGATATTAAAAGACGAAAGATTTCAGGGTTGCATTTTAAATAATGTCGGCAAAATTAGGGCAGTTGCTGGTAAGCAAGAATATAATCACGGAAGAGCAACTGGAGCAGGCCGTTGACCTGCAGAAAAAAGAAGGCGGCCGCATAGTGTCGAACCTCATTAAGCTGGGTTTTCTGAAGGAGGACGTATTGGTGGATTTTCTCAGCAAACAGTACCATGTCCCTGCCGTCACTCTTTCTCCGCAGGAAATCGATCCTTCGGTCGTCAAGTTCATTCCGTACGATGTCGCCCACAAATACCAGATATTCCCGATATCCAAAAACGGCGCCACACTGACGATCGCCATGACCGATCCTTCCAACTTTTTTGCCATAGACGACGTGAAATTCATGACGGGCTACGAGGTGCAGGCCGCTGTCGCCAGGGAATCCGCGATAAAAGAGGCCATTGCCGCACATTATGAGCAGTCTGTGGGCGAGCTTCAGAATGTGGTTGACAGCCTCACGGACTTCAACGATGAGAACCTGGACCTCATAAAGGAGACGGATGAGGATATCGACATCGGGGAGTTGAAAAGCGCGACTGAAGACGCCCCTGTCGTGAAACTCGTCAACCTCATACTGAGCGAAGCCATAACAAGGGGTGCGAGCGATATTCATATTGAGCCCTATGAAAAAAGCCTCAGGGCGCGATACAGGATCGACGGCGTGCTTTATGACATAATGCAGCCTCCCCTGAAGCTGAAGGCGGCGCTCACATCGCGCATAAAGATTATGTCGGAGCTTGACATTGCGGAGAGGCGTCTTCCGCAGGACGGCAGGATCAAGCTGAAAATAAAGGACAAGGCGGTTGACCTCCGCGTGTCAACCCTTCCCACGCTCTTCGGCGAAAAGATCGTCATGAGGATACTCGACAAAAGCAACCTGAATCTCGACCTTACAAAGCTCGGCTTCGAGGAAAACGCCCTTGAGGACTTCAACGAGGCAATTCATTCTCCTTTCGGCATGGTGCTGGTAACCGGCCCTACCGGAAGCGGAAAAACCACCACGCTGTATTCAGCCTTAAGCACGGTCAACAGCGTTGACGTCAACATAATGACAGCGGAAGACCCTGTTGAATACAATCTTCACGGCATAAACCAGGTCCATGTAAAAGAGGACATCGGACTGACTTTTGCATCCGCCCTGAGGTCATTTCTGAGGCAGGACCCCGACATTGTAATGGTGGGTGAGATCAGGGATTTCGAGACAGCGGAGATCGCCGTCAAGGCCGCCCTGACGGGCCATCTCGTGCTGAGCACCCTCCATACCAATGATGCGCCGAGCACTATCTCGAGGCTTCTGAACATGGGAATTGAGCCGTTCCTCGTTTCAGCATCGGTCATTTTAATCCTGGCGCAGAGGCTTGCCCGGAGAATCTGCGAACACTGCAGGGAAGAAGAAAGGATTCCTGAAAACACATTGATGAATATCGGATTCTCACAGGATGAAATCAATACATTCAAGTGCTACAGGGGCAAGGGTTGCTCGGCGTGCAGCGATACCGGCTACAAGGGGAGGCTGGCTCTCTATGAAGTAATGCCTGTCAAGGAGGAAATAAAGGAGATGATCCTGAAGGGCGCCTCGGCGGCGGAAATAAAAAGGGAGGCGGTCAGGCTGGGAATGAAAACGCTCAGGATGAGCGGCCTTACAAAGGTCAAGGAAGGGCTGACCTCGGTGGAGGAAATCCTGAGGGTGACTTTTGCGGATTGACGGGAAAACGGGATTCAATAAGTACGGGCAAGGAAAGATTCGGAACAATATTAAAGGTTTTTCCTGAAACATCCGATTTATAAGCAGAATAAACCTTAACGCGGCATAAACGTGCAGAGGATGTCCGCCGGAAAACCTCCGGACTCCCCTGCTCCGCCGCCGGTATTTTATGCAACTGTAAGGGTGAAATCAAGGGAAATGAAAACTTGATTCATACACAATCAATATTTTGAGTTTCCGAGGATAGATATGGCTACATTATATGATTTACTGAAAATCATGCTGGACAAGGACGCGTCCGATCTTCACATAAGCACCGGCTCGCCGCCCCGCATACGGGTTGACGGCAAACTGACCGTTCTTAACAACGAACCGCCCCTCACTCCCGCCGACACGAAAGCCCTGTGCTACAGTGTGCTTACGGATGCCCAGAAACACAAGTTCGAAGAGGAGAACGAACTCGATCTTTCCTTCGGGGTGAAAGGCCTGAGCCGTTTCAGGGGCAATATTTTCGTGCAGAGGGGAGCGGTGGCCGGGGCCTTCAGGGTTATCCCTTACAAAATACGGACGTTCAAGGAACTGGGGCTTCCACCCGTGATAGAGAAACTTGCCAAAAAACCAAGGGGGCTCATCCTGGTGACGGGACCCACGGGCAGCGGAAAGTCGTCGACGCTGGCCGCCATTATCGACAAGATCAATGCCGAACGCCGGGAACATATTATAACAATCGAAGACCCCGTGGAATATCTCCACCCCCACAAAAGCTGCCTGGTGAATCAAAGGGAGGTCAATGCCGACACCGCCTCTTTCAAGTCCGCCCTGCGGTATGTCCTGAGGCAGGACCCCGACATTGTGCTTATCGGTGAGATGCGGGACATAGAGACCATAGAGGCCGCGCTGACCGTTGCGGAGACAGGACACCTGACCCTTGCAACCCTGCACACAAACAACACTATCCAGACCATCAACAGGATAATAGATGTATTCCCGGCGCACCAGCAGGAACAGATACGCGTTCAGCTCTCCTTCGTCCTGGAAGGAATAATCGCCCAGCAGCTTATCCCCCGGAAAAACGGCAGGGGACGGGTGCTGGCAGTGGAGATTTTTATCCCGACCCCCGCCATAAGGAATCTCATCAGGGAAGACAAGATACACCAGATTTACTCCATGATGCAGGCGGGGCAGTCGAAGTTCGAGATGCAGACAATGAACCAGTCGTTATTTGAATTATACAGAAAAGGTGAGTTATCCTATGAAGATGCGCTTGGCAAGTCCACCATACCCGAAGAGCTCCTCAACATGATGCAGCGCTCTAACTTAGGAAAAGGGAGATAAGATGGCAACCGTATTCAGATGGACCGGCAAATCGCCCAAAGGAGAGATTGTAAAGGGCGAACTGACATCCAACTCCAAGGAGGAGGTGAAGTCCTATCTCAGGAAGCAACGCATAATCCCGACAAAAATCTCCCCCAAGCCGAAACCCCTGTTCAGTTCCTTCGGCGGCAGCGTCAAGGACAAGGACCTTGTCATTTTCACGAGACAGTTCGCAACCATGATAGGCGCCGGTCTTCCGCTGATACAGGCGCTCGAGATCCTGTCAAAACAGACCGAAAACAAGGCATTCGCAAAGAAGATCACGGAAATCAAAACCGACGTTGAAGGCGGCTCGACATTCGCCGATGCACTGAAAAAGCATCCCCGGGTGTTTTCTGAACTATATACCAACATGGTGGCCGCGGGTGAGGCGGGCGGCATTTTAGACACCATCCTCGTCAGGCTGGCGACTTACATAGAAAAGGCGCAGGCGCTCAAGAGAAAGGTCAAGGGCGCAATGATATATCCGTCCGTCGTTATTTCAGTCGCCGTGCTCGTTATCGTGGTCATCATGATTTATGTTGTGCCCACATTCTCCAAGATGTTCACCGATCTGGGCGGAACCCTGCCCATGCCCACACAGATTGTCATTAACATGAGTAATTTCCTCGGCGGCACCGGCGGACTGGTGATTCTTGCAAGTCTCATAGGTTTTGCGATATTCATAGTCCAGTTCAGGCGGACTGAACGGGGCAAGAGGATTACCGACAGCATAATGCTGAAATTCCCCATTATCGGGGTGCTCCTCAGAAAGGTAGCGGTCGCAAAGTTCACCCGGACGCTCGGTACGCTGGTAAGCAGCGGCGTGCCCATACTCGACGGCCTTAACATAACGGCGAAGACCGCCGGCAACAAGGTGATCGAAAAAGCGGTTCTGGATGTCAGGCAGGGAGTCTCCGAGGGAAAAACCATAGCCGAGCCCTTGGCCGGATCAAAGGTGTTCCCGCCCATGGTCACCCAGATGATAGCGGTCGGCGAGTCAACTGGCGCCCTGGACAGCATGCTCGAGAAGATTGCGGATTTTTACGATGATGAAGTCGACAATGCAGTCGCCAATCTCACCTCGATGATCGAGCCGGTGCTCATGGTGTTTCTCGGCGGTTCGATCGGTTTCATAGTAGTCGCCATGTATCTGCCGATCTTCAAGCTCATAACGCTTATCAACTGATCCCTTCCGCGATATGCGAAGACCTGACCGGCATCAGGGGGGACAGCCATTACTGTTGACCGGCCGGCAGCCGGTGGAAGATGCGCATAAAGACCCGGCGGGGCGGGTGAGCACCCTTATATATTTCCGGCTGGTGGTGGTCACCCTTCTTCTCGGCTCATTTTATATCTTCAGGATAGAGTACCACCAACTTTCCCGGCCGTCGGATTTTTCCTATTTTATAGCCTCGCTCTACCTTCTGACCATAATATATGCCGTTATCCTGCGGAAGCTCAGAAAACCCGCCCATTACACCATCTTTGCATATGTACAGATCACCATGGATATAGCCGCTGAGGCCGTCCTGATCTATATCACGGGCGGCATTGAAAGCACATTCTCCTTCATGTTTCCGCTGAGCATACTCTCGGCGGGCATCGTGCTCAACAGGCGGGCCTGCTATATCTTCGCCACCTTGAGCAGCGTACTTTACGGCGGGCTGCTCGACCTGCAGTTCTACGGTATAATCGGGAATTCGCCGAGCCTCACTTTCACGGAGAAAAACCTGTTTTATAATATATTCGCCTATATCACGGCCTTTTACATCGTAGCATTTCTCAGCGGATACCTCTCTGAAAAACTGTATAAGGCGACACGGAATCTCGAGGAGAAAGACACTGTAGTAAGCGACCTGAAGGCATTGAGCGAATATATTATAGAAAGCATGCCGAGCGGCGTGTTCACTACCGACATGGACAGGAAAATCATCTCATTCAACACCTCGGCTCAGGAAATAACCGGATTAAGCCAGGCGGAAGTCACCGGCAGGACACCAGATGACATATTCCCGTTCCTCAGGGATTCCAGGGAACCATTTGACAGGATAGACGGCGAGATACATCGTGACGGCAGGATATTGTCCGTGGGCATGAGAATCTCGTCGCTCAGGGACAGCTCCGGAAAACCCATAGGCATGATAGGCGTCTTCCAGGACCTGACTGAATTAAAAACCATGGAGGCCGAGGTGAAGAGAAAGGAAAAGTGGGCTGTTATCGGCAGGCTTTCCGCTTCAATAGCGCATGAGCTGAGAAACCCGCTTGCCGCGCTCAAGGGCTCCATGGAAATGCTGCGTGAAAAGAGAGTTTCCGAAGAGCACGCCGATCATCTTATGGAAATTGCGCTTTCAGAGATGGACAGGCTCAACGCCATTATTACGGACTTCCTGCTCTATGCAAAACCGCGGGAGCTGAACAAACAGTCATTCGACGTGCATCAGGCATTGAGAGACATCACCATGCTCCTGCGTAACGACGGGACAAGCGGGAAACATGTTGAGATTTCAACAAGGCTGGACGGCGCACTCTTTATCACAGGCGACGCCGGACAGATACAGCAGGTTTTCTGGAATCTCTGCAGGAACGCAGTCGATGCGGTCTCCGATGGAGGAACCATAGAGATTTACACCGAGCAACATAATAACACGGTGGAAATCTTTTTCCGCGATAACGGTAAAGGCATCAACAAATCCGATACGGACAATGTCTTTTATCCGTTTTATACAACAAAGGAACGCGGAACAGGGCTCGGGCTTTCCATCGCCCTGAAGATCGCAGAGGAGCACGGCGGAAAAATCGAGGTCGACTCCGGAGGAGCCGGAAAGGGTTCAACTTTCAAAGTCATATTGCCGATAAACAATACATGACGTCAACATCACCTTAATGTTGCATAAACAGGCATGAGAGCCTGTCACGCCCCGCGGGAAAATTTTGTGCCGCTGTAAGGTAAGGGGAAACATGCAGAAAACAAAGGGCAGGATACTGGTTGTCGATGACGAAAAGAGCATGAGGGAGGTTCTCCACATCTTCCTTAAGAATGAAGGCTACAGCGTAACGCTTGCAGACAATGGCGAATCCGCGGTGGCAGCGGTGAAAAAAGACATATTCGACCTGATAATAACGGACATGAACATGCCGAAGGTGAGCGGAATGGACCTGCTGAAGAGCGTAAAAAAGATAGCGCCGGATACCATTGTAGTGGTCATCACGGCTTTCGGCACCACCGAGTCCGCGGTGGAGGCCATGAAGCAGGGGGCTTATGACTACATCCAGAAGCCCTTTCAGATGGATGATATAAGGCTGGTCGTAAAAAACGCCCTTGAGAAACAGAAGCTGAGGAAAGACGTCTCTATACTGAAAGAGCAGTTGAACCCCCCCTCCCTTGAAAATATCATAGGCTGCAGCCCTGCCATGCAGTCACTGTTCACCATCATATCCAAGAGCGCTGAAAGCAGCGCCAGCGTGCTCATTACAGGCGAAAGCGGCACCGGCAAGGAACTTGTCGCCAGGGCCATTCACAGCCTCAGCCCGAGAAGGGACAACCACTTTGTCGCGGTCAACTGCGCGGCCATTCCCGAGGGACTGCTCGAGAGCGAACTTTTCGGACATATGAAGGGAGCCTTCACAGGCGCATCCTCGAACAAACAGGGGCTGTTTGAACTGGCAAACGACGGCACGCTCTTCCTGGATGAGATAGGGGAGATGCCCCTGAGCCTTCAGTCCAAGCTCCTGCGGGTGATTGAATGCGGTGTCTTCCGCAGGGTCGGAGGAATATCCGACATAAAGGTCGATGTGAGGATAGTATCCGCCACCAACAGGAACCTGCATGAGCTTATAGAAAAAAGGCAGTTCAGGGAAGACCTTTACTTCAGGCTCAATGTCCTGTCTGTAAATATACCCCCGTTAAGGGAGCGCCGGGAGGATATCCCGCTCCTGGTGGAGCATTTCATGCGGAAATTCTCCGGCGGCAGGAAAAAGTTCTCACGGGATGCGCTCGGACTGCTTGAAAATTACCAGTGGAAGGGCAATGTGAGGGAACTCGAGAACATTATCGAAAGGGCCGTGCTGCTGTGCGATGATGAGATTATCAGCGAGGAGTTCCTTCCCGAGGAAATAAAGTCGGCCCCGGCGGCCGGGAGCGTTTCAGTGCCTCCGGGAGGAGTGGATTTTGAAAAGCTTATCGAAGAGACGGAGAAGGCCTACCTGCTGAAGGCTCTTGAAAAAGCAAACGGCGTGAAAACAGAGGCGGCAAAGCTCCTGCGTCTCACTTTCAGGTCATTCAGGCATAAACTGAAAAAGTACGGCATAGAAAAAAAAAGAATCACGGAACAGTAGAAATCAACGCAGTTCTTCAAAGCATGTCTCCATGAAGAACTCCCCCGCATCCGTTGAAAACGGGACTATGATGACGGGTTTTCCCGGCTCATGGCGGATCACGTGGTCCGGCCCCGCAATCACGGCCGGGACGGCCATTTCAAAGCGGTACCCCTTTTCACTGAGAAACTTCTTCGCCCCCCCGGTGACCATATTCGTAATCTCCCCCACCATGTCGGTCACTGTCTCGTCGATGCCGTTGACTTCCTCCCCCAGCATGCGGCGTGTTATCTCCAGGATCACCGGTTCGGTGAAAGTGACGGCAAAGGAGCCCTTTGCCTGTTCCCCCGTCATGCCGATGATGCCCGTGACATCGCCGTGCGCGGTTTCATGCGTTTTAACCGAAGGGGCGCCCGGCTTGACTTCCAGCATAGCCATGGTAGCCAGAACGTTTACGAGCGACTCGGAAAAGGGATTTATAAATTTATCGTCCATTTCGGTTAACCAGATTATAACAAATTCCTGAAATAATTCACCCCCCTGCCGGCTTATGCGACAATTAAGGTTAAGGCTTTTTAATACCGATTGGTTATAATAAGCATGATTCGAGCGGAGGAAAAATTCTCCCGTTGGCTCAGCGGGGATCGGGCAGGTTGACACGCCGGGATGAAGAAAAAAGAGATATTACTGGAAGAGTCGGTTCTTGTCGTAAGCGTTATCAAGTGGTTTTTCCTGGCAACATGCGTGGGCGCCCTTGTAGGCCTGTCAACCTCGCTGTTCATCGAGATACTTAACCGGAGTATTTTTTTTACGGCCCGCTACAAGTACTACTTTCTCATCCTTCCCCCCGCACTGTTTGTATCAGCGCTGTTTATAAAGTATATCGCCCCCGAGGCCGAGGGGCACGGCACCGAGAAGGTGGTGGAGGCCATACATAAATACGGCGCAAGGATAAACCCCCTCGCGGTGCCCGTGAAGCTGGTAACCACGGTGATCACCATCGCAGCCGGCGGGTCGGCGGGCAAAGAGGGTCCCGCCGCCCAGATAGGCGCGGGGCTTTCTTCAATTTTCGCCGGGATATTCGGTTTTGAACCGGATGACAGGAGGAGACTTGTTATCTGCGGCATAAGCGCGGGCTTTGCATCTGTCTTCGGCACGCCGATTGCAGGGGCCATTTTCGGGGTCGAGGTGCTTTTTATAGGAAGCATGATATACGATGTACTCCTGCCTTCGTTCGTGGCCGGTGTCGTCAGCTACCAGGTTTCCTCAGCAATGGGGATCGAGTACTTCTACAAGCCCATCGAATTCGTGCCGGGATTCACCGAGGGCTTTTTTATTGAAGTGCTCATGGGCGCCATCTTTTTCGGGATATGTTCATTCCTGCTCATTGAGGCCCTCAGGGCCGCTGAATTCGCAAGCCGGAAGATCAACATATGGAAGCCGCTGAAGGGCATAATCGGAGGCATTGTCATAATAGCGCTTGCGTTTCTTACCTCCACGAGATACCTGGGGCTGGGTCTTGAAACAATCCATGATGTGCTGGAGGGAGGCAGGGCCCTGCCTTATGACTTTCTTCTGAAGATAGTATTCACCTCCGTCACCCTGGCATTCTGCGGGAGCGGGGGCATGGTGACCCCGATCTTTTTTATCGGCGCAACCGCAGGGAGCATTTACGCTGTGGTAACCGGCCTGGACCCGTCCATGTTCGCGGCGATAGGCATGGTAAGCCTCCTTGCAGGGGCCGCCAACACGCCCATTTCCGCCAGCATAATGGCGATGGAATTCTTCGGTCCCAAGATAGCCCCGTATGCCGCTGTCGCGTGTGTAGTGAGTTATCTCATTACGGGGCACAGGAGTGTCTATCCGAGCCAGGTGCTGGCCATCTCGAAATCCCCGTCCATAGTGATCAGGAAAGGCGTGGAGATGGAGGAGCTGCGTTCAATAAAAATCAGGCACAGGCCGAAAAGCATAATGAACATGGCTGTGAAACTCTTTGATAAAATAAAGCACATGAAGAATATCCTCAAGGGCGGTAAAAAGAGACGGCGGTAAGAAACAGCCGCACTCCGCCTCAGCAGTTACATAGATATCACCCTCGGGCGGTCCCTTCAATCCCCTCAGCTTGTATCAGGCCCCGGCATATGATATAGTGTACCTTGATGCCGTATGAAGGGCGGGTTCTCTGAACTCCGGCGATGATTTAACGCCACTGTTAAGGTTAATATGACAACATGTTTATTGTAATGATCACTTCGGAATGCGCCCCGGCGGCCAAGGTGGGCGGCTTGGCCGACGTGGTCTTCGGACTGAGCCGCGAGCTCGAGATCAGGGGAAACGACGTCGAGATAATTCTTCCAAAGTATGACTGCATGCGGTACGACCATATTTACGCGCTCCAGGCGGCCTACAACGATCTCTGGGTTCCGTACTACGGCCAGTGGGTTCACTGCACCGTTTATTTCGGGTTTGTCCACGGCCGCAAGTGTTTCTTCATAGAACCCCACTCCGACAGGAATTTTTTCAACCGCGGCATATTCTACGGCCATCCCGACGACCCCGAACGCTTTGCCCTTTTCTGCAGGGCGGCCCTTGAGTTCATGCTGAAGTCCGGCAAGCATCCGGACATCATCCACTGCCATGACTGGCAGACAGGCCTTGTGCCCGTCCTTTTATTCGACATATACAAACACCTCGGCATGTCTCACCCCCGCGTATGCTATACCCTGCACAACATGAAGCACCAGGGGGTGACGGGGGAATTCATCCTGCGCGAAGTCGGCCTGGACAACACCGGTCACTACATGCATTACGACCGCCTGCTGGATAATTTCAACCCCCATGCAATCAATCTGATGAAGGGCGGGATTGTATACTCGAACTTTGTCACGACCGTATCACCCACATACGCGGAGGAAATAAAATATTCGGACCGGAATTTCGGTCTCGGCCACACGCTTCACACCCATGCCGTTAAATTCGGAGGGGTGCTGAACGGGATTGATTATGATGTATGGAACCCCGAGATCGACAGATACATACCGTACAATTACGGGATCAGGAATATCGAGGCCAAGTACGGAAACAAAGAATCCCTCCGCCACAGGCTGCTGCTGCGCCAGGAGTTCAAACCGGTCATTGCTTACATAGGCAGGCTGGACAGCCAGAAAGGCGTGCATCTCATCAGGCATGCCGTCTTCTACGCACTGGAGCGGGGCTGCCAGTTTGTGCTCCTTGGTTCCGGGCCTGATCATGAAATCAACAATTACTTCCTGCACCTCAAGCACCATTTGAACGACAATCCCGACTGCCACCTTGAAATAGGCTACAACGAGGAACTCGCCCATCTGATCTATGCAGGCGCAGATATGATAATCGTACCCAGCCTCTTTGAACCCTGCGGGCTGACCCAGATGATCGCCATGAAATACGGCACGGTCCCCATTGTCAGGCATACCGGCGGACTGGCCGATACGGTATTCGACGCCGACTATGCGCACAAGCCGTATCATGAGCGCAATGGATATGTATTTCATCATTTCGATTGCGAGGGGCTGGAGTCAGCCATGGGCCGGGCGATCGGCATGTGGTATTCGTATCCTCAGTATTTCAGGGAGCTCATGATAAACGGGATGATGTATGATTATTCATGGAAAAACCCCGGCGGGCATTATCTGAACATCTATGAGTACATCCGGGACAAAAGCTGACCGCCGCATCAGTGGTTTCGCATAAACATCACCTTGCGCCTCCGTGCACGGGCGGAAATGTGGAGGAAACCTTTCACGGGAAGCTTGCCCGAATCCGGGGAAATACTATAAAATTAATCAGCCCATGGGAGTGTATAGGGTTCTGGTGTCCCTCCCGGACTTCAAATCCTGAAAAAGGGGAACCGGCAAGGGCTTGAAAATACTGATTTATCATTAAATTACAAGATATTAGGCATTCTATATTTTTATCCATATTATCTCATTCACGCTCATATTATTACGTTCTACTACACGTTTTCTTCACGTTGATATATTTTACTGCTGATTGATGAATTAAATAAAAACACATAATTCATTATTGAGTTTTATTAAGTCGAAGTTATAAGAGATCGGGTTTGGCGACAATAGTGAAGGGTATTTTTACTTAAAAGTGGTATACTTAAATAAGAATTTTAACAGGAGGTGAGGCTATGAAAACAGAGGAACTTAAGATCAAATATCCCAGCGGATTTGAACATGCTGTCCATATGACAAAAGAGGAAATAGAACAACACATCCGTTTAATGGCTGCACTTAAGATGTTTGAATTGGGTAAAGTCTCATCTGGCAAAGCTGCTGAACTTGCAGGAATGTCAAGAGTCGAATTTCTTGAAACTTGCGGCAGATACCGCGTTAGTGTCTTCAATTATCCACCAGAAGAAATAGAAGAAGAGATAAAAAAGGATGTAGAAGCTGCAAGGAGATTAAAGGGCTAATGAAGGTAGTTTCAAACACCGGTCCGCTTATCGGATTAGCCAAAGTCAATCAACTTTCCCTCCTAAAAAGCATGTATAGAGAAGTGCTGATTCCTCCCATGGTTCATAAGGAACTAATGGGAAAAGTTGGAATGGAATCGGATCAGATAGATTCTGCTTTGCAAGATTTTATAAACGTTAAAGAACTTAAAACTTTAGAACCAGCAACAGAAAGTGCACTCGCCGACCTCGATGAGGGGGAGAAACAGGCTATTGCTCTTGCTGCAACCGTTAAGAAGGATGTCTTATTATTACTTGATGACCGCGCAGGAAGAGAAGCAGCTAAAAAATTAAATGTTCCGACCACGGGATTAATCGGGATACTACTCCTCGCTAAAGAGAAGGGGCTCATAAAAAATGTAAAATCATTGCTCGATGAAATACGAAATCATGGATACTGGCTTTCTGATGAAGTGATAGAAGTGGCCAGAAAACTTGCTGGTGAGTAATGGAATCCGATTTCAATATTCAGCACTTAATTTTCAAAAAGACTTATTGCAATGGATAAGAGCGACGATCATCGTTCAAACTGCAATATTAATTGATTGGAAATCATTGACTATGGGACTAACTTGCATACTTGATGATAAAGATTCACCCAAATCTTTCGCCGTTAATCACACCATTTTTTCGTTTACAATCCATAAATAAGAAGTTATATTATCGGCAGGCTTAGATCGACACGTTTCATTCGCAATGCCTCCGGTAATACGGATAAGCTCTATTATTAGGCATCAGGAAAATAGGGAATCAGAAATGGCAGGATGGCGATATGATTCAAAAGCGTATCTGATCGCCTTTACGGATGACAACAAAGTTTTATCACGAAATGACAAATTCTTTAGACGGATAGACAGTGAAGATGTTGATCTTGATGAATAAAGCGCAATGCCTAATATCGGATCGAGAGGTTCACAGCTAAAAGTGCCGTGCCCATCCAAGCATACATAGCTAAAAAATACACCGGCATTAAGAATCACGAGGAGATAAAAATTAGATGGAAACTCTATTGGTGATTCCGCCTGGGGATTCTAAGTGGTGGTTGCTCAGGCCGGAATTTTTCGCATTTATTGACAAAGTTCAGCTTGACCCTAAGGACTTTGAGAAAGTAAGTTCTAGACGCCATGAATCTGGTTACCATAAGGTGATCTGGGAAAGGCTTTTTCTTCTTGCCGATAAAGGGAAGGTCATATTAAAAGATATACCTATATCCTTTAACTCCGCTACAGAATAATCTAAAAGACTGATAGACAGCATAGTTACTCATGAAAAATTATTAACCTTAATGTGGCAAAAAATTTTGGGTAATTATGTTTATGCCACCTCTTCGAGAGCCTTCAGGTAGCGTGTAATTTCCTGTCTCACAGCAGCATTGCCGCTCATTGTGAGGGTCAACGTGCCTTCCGGGCGGGTTATCCGGCCAGCGCGTTGCAGAATGTTCTGACGAATCGTATTTAAATCCTGAAACTTCCATAAAGGCGCACGCTTTTCTGTCGTGTTTCTGGATTTTTCCTTAACCATCATCTGAAGCTCACGGATAATATTGTGCGCGATAATCGCTGACATCATGTACATATGATTGCCATTAAGACGGCGTACGGCAATATAGTCAAGTTGGGATTGCGACTTCACTTCGCCGATGAGGTTCTCCTGAGAACCACGCCCATTGTGAAACATCAACACTTTCTTTGCTGTCGTCTGTTTGTTGGTCACAATCACCTTGAAATCATAGCCATACTCATGTGGTATGAACAAATCCAGTTGTATGGGTTCCTTGTTTTGCTTTTTGGTTTTCTGACGGATAAAAACAAAACGATAGCGTTCATCCCATTTCCCGGGCTTCCACTGCGTCTCAAAATAGGACCACACCTCATTGAAGACACGCCAGCGCTTCCGCCCCTCAATCATGCTCTTCAGTTGCGCGAATCGCTCGAAAGGAACCGAAATCGTGAACTCCACCCCATTGTCATCAAGCTCCTTTACTATCTTATCGCTGAAAAAGGCGCTGTCCATACGCACTTCGATTATGATTCCGGGACAAACGCTCCTTACTTCACGAATACATTGAAGTATGAATTCTCCGGCTCCATTGGAGTCATGGACATTACCGGGCCGGGGAAGCACATCAAAGACCTGTCCCGTCCGTGCAATAGTGCAAAACAAATTATAGTAACTCCGCCGCCCTTTCTTTTTCCGGTTAAAACCTACAGCCGTGCCCTCCGCCGCTTTCCCTGTGCTGAACACCGATCCATCAAAGTCCATTGTCAGACGCGCCAGACCCAACGCCTTCAGTCGGCTCAGAAACATTTCCCGGCAGAGCTTTCGAAGCTGTTCTATAGACTTTTTGTCTGCCGTTCTGAGCGCCCGGCAAACTGTCGATACATCCGGAAGCTTCTTCAGTCCCAGCAATCGAAGAAGCATTGGGTCATCACTGTAGTAATCTATGTCCCTCAGCCGCCGATAACCAAGCATCAAGTCAACGATCAACAAAAGCATGACAATGTGATGTCCGAAGATCGGCCGTACATTCATATGCTTGAAACAGGATTTGAGTTTCCCCTTGAGGTTTAACCTCGAAAAAAGAGATTGCACGATTACCAAACCGGCAAATGATGTTAACCTCTGGTCTTCAAATTTTAGCTGCGGTATACTGTAGACACGGCTATGAATTTGTGCTTTACTATATTTCACGGAACGTGGCCTCCTGTTTTGGTTTATTTTGGGATTTGCTATCTTCATTATAACCAATAGGGAGGCCATTTTTCGCCGGTTTCAGGTTATGAATATTTAAGATTTTATGCCACTGTAAGGTTAATACAGGTGGGGTTTATTTGACGCTTACGATCACTTTGCCAAATGGCAGCATGGGGCTGTTGAGGCGGAAGATATCATAGGGCGAATCGAAAACTTTAAAACAGAGTCAGAAGGCGGCAACAGCGAGCCGGTTTTAAAAATAAAACTGTGCGGTA
>JALSHG010000047.1 GCA_026982355.1 Thermodesulfovibrio sp. | reverse complement strand
CTGATCAACCGGGCCTTAATGACCTGTGGTATCATTCCACTCAATGGAACGTCCGCGCCAAACCCCCATCCGTTCCATTGAGTGGAAATAAACAGGGTTAAAGTGACCTGTTTATAATTATACTTAATTGCATATCGATTTTTCCACATATTTTGTTTGCCGCCTCACCTCGCGCCGGGATGCGGGCAAACATTACAGTGGCAAAACAGTGGCAAAAAAAATACCGCGGTCAAACGACATCACGCACATGCCTTTTCACCTCTCATGGCGGATGCCGAATTCTGCTCTTGACAGGGATGATACAATTTATAGTAGAAGAGAGATTTTGTTGTCTCGATCAGGATTTGTGATATTTCCCATCTTGCTTATACAACTTGCAGTATTGATTCCGGATATCGGGAGAAGGAGGTGTTGCCGATGGCTGAGAAGAAAAAAAAGAAACCCGGAGAATCCACTCTGTCCGAGGCCCGAGGTGATGAAGATATGATAAAGGTGCTCGTGGACCTGCGGGTGCCGAAGGGGCAGGCCGCGGCCCGGAACTTCAGCATCGCCGAGGGGCTGAGCGCAACCGGTTTCCGGCTCGACACCGGTTACGAGCCGGTTCCCGGTGTGGTTTCAGATACAAAACTCGCAATGGAGCTTGAGGCATCGCAGCAGGAGATTGTCACCGTACGCGGCCTGATCGACAGGAAAAAGAGAAAGGAACTCGAATCCCGGGAGAATGTCGTCAGGGTATGGGACGATACGGAGATTGCGCCTTTCGGGATGCAGCCGGAAGCGGAAACCTTCGTCGAATCGGGCATGGCAACCGGTAACTGTCCCATCCCGCCGTGCGATTGCGACCAGGGGACCGCGTCATGCTCAAAGGGGAGCATACAGGACGTTGCAAGATACCTCGGTGTTGACAGGATATGGGCAACGGGCCGTAAAGGGCAGGGCATCGTCATCGGCATCGTGGACGGCGGAATAACCGCGGCGGGCCGCCCCGTCAGCCGGGATGACACGGATCATCCGAAATGGCCCGGGAAACTTGTCAGTCGCGTCACCGGGGGATGGCCCGCCGGTGACTGGGGCACAACCGGCGCAGCGTGGGGCTGGCACGGCAACATGACCGCCGCCGACGCCCTCGGCATGGCGCCGCAGGCGCGGATTTACGACATAAGGATTTCAAACGGCAACACCATCTCCAATGCGCTCGCCGGCTTTCAGTGGGCAATAAACCAATACCGTGCAAACGGAACGCCGCATATCCTTTCCAACAGCTGGGGGATATACCGGGAAAGCTGGGATCCAGCATATGCGACTGATCCGGAGCATCCGTTCACTCGCAAGGTTGTCGAGGCGATCAACGAAGGGATTATAGTGCTCTTTGCAGCCGGAAACTGCGGCGAAGGCTGTCCGAGCGGAAGATGCGGAACCGATACGGGCCCCGGCAAAAGCATATGGGGGGCAAACGGGCATCCCCGTGTCATGACCGTCGGAGCCGCCAACATCCGGGGAAGGCTGATAGGCTACAGCAGCCAGGGACCGGCGGCGCTCGATCCGCACAAGCCGGATTTCTGTTCAATAAGCCATTTCACAGGATACTTCAACTGTGATACAGGGACTTCCGCGGCCTGCCCTGTTGCAGCCGGTGTGGTGGCGCTCCTGAAACAGTGCAGGCCTTCACTTACACAGGATGCAATAAAGCAGGCCCTGAAAAATACGGCCCTGAACATCGGAGCCGCCGGATGGGACCGGCATTCCGGCTCGGGAATTATACAGGCCAAGGCCGCCTTTGACAGGCTCTGCGGGGCACGGGTGCCTGTTGACCGCTGCCGCAGATACCGTGTGCTTTCCGTCCGCTACCGGCTGCTTTATTTCATGACGCGCAGGCGCCGCCACCTGTGCGCATACTACCGTTACATGGCATTATACTTCCTCTGCAGGTACCGCTCAACGCGTAACAGGCGGTACCTGCTTTTCTACAGACGATATATCCTGTTTTTTTCACGCAGGTGCGGATAATGCCCGGAAAGGGGGGAGAAAAAAATGAGCCGCAACGATTTGCCGGAGCAGGAGATGGAAAAAACAGCCGCTGATTTTGAGAGTTCGATCAGGGCGTATGAAGAATATCACCGGCAGCAGGAGGAAGCCTCTTGCGGCAGCCGGGAATACTCGCAGGAATATCAGGAATATGATATTCCTCCTCATGTTCAGGAATTATCGCTTGTCTATGATCAGGCGCTTTCCGAATATGAGGAAATCCTGAACTCAATAGAACACTCGCTGGACGGCTTTAACGAAGCACTTTCGTATATTGACGGCCTGGAACAGAAACAACGGGAACAATATATCAGGGAGTGGGAAGAATACCTGATGGAGACCCTTGATACAGCCGGGCAGTTAGCCGGCTCCATTGAAGAGACGATCCGGAATATATCCGGAGAGATTCAGGGTTAACCTTAATGTTGCATAAACGTGCAGGCGGTGTTTTTATGCAACTGCGCCTCTTGCAAAAGTATGAAAATGCCTGTATATGTCATTTCGACCGGAGGGAGAAATCTTCCGGCGGCGATGAGTTGCAAGACCTCTCTCTACGTTCGAGGTGACAGGGAGACGGCTTTTGCAGGAGCCTCAACCTGTACGGTCTTATTAAAGGCTTAGCCTTTACATTATCAGCAAATTCAGCAGGAAGGGAGGTATGATTCCGAGGCATAGTCAACCAACCACATCAGAAAGGAGGGAAACCAATGAGTTGCGGTTCAGAAGGAAAACCGGGGAAAGACTGTCAAAGCCCGGAAGAAGAGGCCTATTACCAGGGCTATGAAGACGCAATGGCCGGTTACGGGGAATCTTCAGCAGGGGAAGAGGCAGCCTACGGTGAAGAGGAGATGACCCCCGAGGAAGAGGCTTACTACCAGGGCCTTGCCGACGCCGAGGCTGAACTCGCCGCAGAAGAAGAGGCAGCCTACGGTGAAGAGGAGATGACCCCCGAGGAAGAGGCTTACTACCAGGGCCTTGCCGACGCCGAGGCTGAACTCGCCGCAGAAGAAGAGGCGGCCTACGGTGAAGAGGAGATGACCCCCGAGGAAGAGGCTTACTACCAGGGCCTTGCCGACGCCGAGGCTGAACTCGCCGCAGAAGAAGAGGCAGCCTACGGTGAAGAGGAGATGACCCCCGAGGAAGAGGCATAC
>JALSHG010000046.1 GCA_026982355.1 Thermodesulfovibrio sp. | reverse complement strand
CAGGAGGCAGAGATGGCGAAGGCAAAATTTGAGAGAGTAAAGCCGCATGTAAACATAGGGACGATAGGGCACGTGGATCATGGGAAGACGACGCTGACGGCAGCGATCACGAAGTACTTGGCGTTGAAGGGGAAGGCGGACTATCGTGCATTTGATTCAATAGACAACGCGCCTGAGGAGAAGGCGAGGGGGATAACGATAGCGACGGCGCACGTGGAGTACGAGACGGACGCGAGGCACTATGCGCATGTGGACTGTCCTGGGCATGCGGACTATGTAAAGAACATGATAACCGGGGCGGCGCAGATGGACGGAGCGGTGCTGGTGGTGTCGGCGGCGGACGGGCCGATGCCGCAGACGAGGGAGCACATACTGCTGGCGAGGCAGGTGGGAGTTCCGTACATAGTGGTGTACATGAACAAAGTTGACATGGTGGATGACCCCGAGCTGCTGGATTTAGTGGAGATGGAGATAAGGGAGCTGCTGTCGAAGTATGAATTTCCTGGGGACGACATACCGATAGTGAGGGGTTCGGCGTTGAAGGCGCTTGAGAGCGGGAGTGAGGATCCCGAGGCTGAGGAGTACAAGAGCATAGAAGAACTGATGAAAGCGATAGACGAATACATACCGACGCCTGAGAGGGACATAGACAAGCCGTTTCTGATGCCTGTGGAGGATGTATTCAGCATATCGGGGCGCGGTACTGTGGTTACGGGCAGAGTGGAGAGGGGAGTGATAAAAGTAGGTGAGGAAGTGGAGATAGTGGGTCTTGGAGAGACGCGCAAGACAGTGGCCACAGGTGTGGAGATGTTCAGGAAGCTGCTTGATGAAGGGCGGGCTGGAGACAACATAGGAGTGTTGCTGAGAGGTATAGGGAAGGACGAAGTTGAGAGGGGGATGGTGTTGGCGAAGCCTGGGAGCATAACGCCGCACACGAAATTCAAGGGAGAGATATACGTATTGACGAAGGAGGAAGGGGGGAGGCACACGCCGTTTTTCAACGGGTACCGGCCGCAGTTTTACTTCAGGACGACGGATGTGACGGGAGTGGCGAAACTGCCGGAGGGAGTGGAGATGGTGATGCCCGGGGACAACGTGACGATGGAGATAGAGCTGATAGCGCCGATAGCGATGGAGAAGGAGCTGAGGTTTGCAGTGAGGGAAGGTGGCAGGACGGTGGGAGCCGGGGTCGTCACGGAGATAATAGAATAAAAAGGTGAGGCGTGTCCGTGATTCGTGACCGTAACATGAAATAAAAAGCGGATATGGAAACGAAAAGAGGAAAATGAACGAGAAAGTAAGGATAAATCTGAGGGCGTATGATCACAGGCTGCTTGATCAGTCCGTGAAGGAGATTGTCGAGACGGCAAAGAGAACAGGAGCGAGGATTTCGGGCCCCGTGCCGCTTCCGACCAAGATACACAAGGTTACGGTCCTCAGGTCCACGCACGTGGATAAAAAGTCAAGGGAACAGTTTGAGATAAGGACGCACAAGAGGCTGATCGATATACTCAATCCCACCCCGCAGACCGTTGACGCCCTTATGAAACTGGATCTTGCGGCAGGGGTGGATGTAGAGATAAAACTATGAAAGGCATACTCGGGAAAAAACTCGGAATGACGCAGGTCTTTGAAGAAGACGGCCGCCTCGTAACGGTGACCGTAATCGAGGCGGGGCCTGCAAGGGTGGTGCAGAAGAAAGAGAAAGGCAGGGACGGATACGATTCACTGCAGGTGGGCTATGATGAAATCAGGAAAGAGAAAAATGTCCCGAAGCCCATGAAGGGACATTTCCAAAAGACCTCAAGCCCTCCCTACCGTTTCCTGAGAGAGATAAAGATGCAGGGCTTTGACGAGGGTGACAGTATAAGAGTGGATATATTTTCAAAGGGCGAGAAGGTCTCCATTACAGGAAGGTCAAAGGGGAAAGGTTTTCAGGGGGTAATGAAAAGACATAATTATAAAGGCGGCCCCGGTTCTCACGGGTCAATGTTCAACAGGGCCCCGGGGTCCATAGGGCAGAGCGCCTATCCCTCAAGGGTGTGGAAGAACAAGGGCCTTCCCGGTCACATGGGAGACAGGCGGGTTACCGTGAAGGGGCTTGAAATCGTTGACGTGAGAAAAGAACAGAATCTGATGCTTGTGAAAGGGGCGGTGCCCGGCGCAAACGGCGGTTACCTGATAATCAGGTCCGACGCTCCGGTCGCCGCTGCGGGAGAAAGCTGATGCCGCAGGTGGAAATCATAAACAGGGAAAACAGACCGGTGGGCAATGCAGACCTGCCTGATGACATATTCGGAGTCAAGGTCAGGAAGGACCTGCTTCACGAGGTGGTACGCAACCACCTTGCCAACAAGAGGCAGGGTACGGCCGCCACAAAGACGAGGGGTCTTGTCAGGGGAGGCGGCAGAAAGCCGTACAGGCAGAAAGGCACGGGCAGGGCAAGGGCCGGCAGCATCAGGTCTCCTTTATGGAAGGGAGGCGGCACGGTCTTCGGCCCGCAGCCGCGGGACTACTCATATAAGCTGCCCAAGAAAGTGAAATGGCTGGCGCTGAGTTCAGCCCTGGCCGCCAAGCTTGCCGGGGGGAACGTCACGGTCATAGATGACCTGACGGTCTCCGGGCCGAAAACAAAACTCGTCCGGCGGATGCTGGGGGAAATCGGATTCAGTAATAATGTGCTGATGATAGTGCCAGAGAAAGACGAGACGCTCGAGCTTGCCGCGCGCAACCTGCCGAAGGTCGGCGTTGCGAGGGTAAGTGAACTGAATGCGTACCTTGTGCTTTCATATGAAAAACTGCTTATTTCAAAGGATGCCGTTGAACGGATGAAAGAGGTGTATCTGGGATGAGAACCGCTTATGAGGTCCTCAGGGGGCCGCTGCTGACCGAACGGGGAACGTTATTGAAAGAGACCGATAACAAGGTCCTCTTCAGGGTGGCCCGGGAGGCCAACAAGATAGAAATAAAAAAGGCCGTTGAGGAGATTTTCAAGGTAAAGGTCGAACGCGTTACGACAATGAACTGCAAAGGCAAGAAAAAGAGAATGGGAAGGCACGAAGGAAAGAGGCCGGACTGGAAAAAGGCGATAGTCACGCTGAAAGAGGGAGAAAAGCTGGACTTCATTGAAGGCATGTAATTATGGGTATAAGAAAATTCAAACCGACATCACCGGGCACGCGTTTCAGAAGCGGCTCCGATTTTTCCGAGATTACCACGGACAAGCCGTATAAGCCGCTCCTGATGCCCATTAAAAAATCCGGCGGGAGGAACAATTCCGGGCGTATAACCGTGTGGCAGCGCGGCGGCGGCCACAAGAGGGCGTACCGCATAATAGATTTCAAGAGGAACAAGCTCAATATCCCGTGCACGGTCGAGACGATAGAGTATGACCCTAACAGGACGGCACGGATAGCGCTGCTGAAATATGCGGACGGCGAGAGGCGCTACATACTTGCGCCGCAGGGGATAAGCGTGGGCGACTCCCTTATATCCGGGCCCGGCGCTGAGATAAAACCGGGCAATGCACTTCCGGTGAAGGACGTCCCGCTGGGAACAATAATACACAACATCGAGCTGAGACCGGGCCAGGGCGGCAAGATCGCCAGGAGCGCCGGAACTTACGCGCAGCTCGTTGCAAAGGATGAAAAGCTCTGCCAGATCAAGCTCTCATCCTCGGAGGTGAGGTTTGTACCGTCGGAGTGCATGGCCACAATCGGCCAGGTCGGCAATGTTGATTACGAAAACATATCCGTAGGCAAGGCCGGCAGGAACCGCTGGCAGGGCAGGAGGCCCCACGTAAGGGGGGTTGCGATGAATCCGGTGGACCATCCCCTCGGCGGCGGTGAAGGCAAGAGCTCCGGCGGCAGAACGCCTGTCTCGCCATGGAGCCTCCCCGAGGGCAGAAAGACAAGGAAGAACAAGAAAACCGACAGGCTGATTGTCAGGCGGAGAAAAAAATAAGCTTATAAGGTAAAGCAGGAGGAAAAGACTTGCCGAGATCTCTGAAAAAAGGACCGTACGTAGACCCGAAGCTTATGAAAAAGATTCAGGCGATGAACGAGAGAAACGAGAGAACCGTCGTCAAGACATGGTCAAGGAGGTCCACGATAGTACCGGAGTTTGTCGGCCATACCCTTGCAGTGCATAACGGGAGGAAATTCATCCCTGTCTATGTCACGGAAAACATGGTGGGCCATAAACTCGGAGAGTTTTCACCCACGAGGACCTTCAGGGGTCATTCAGGTGACAGAAAGGAAAAAGGCAGATAAACAACCGTTAATGCTGCATAAGCGCGGCATGAGATATTTCAGGACAACCGCAGGGATAATACGAGGTAATCAACAGTGGAATCAAAAGCAGTATTGAGATACGCAAGGATAGCGCCGAGGAAGGTGAGAAGGGTGGCGAACCTGATCAAGGGCCGCAAGGCCGGCGATGCCATTATAAGTCTCGGCTTTCTCCCGCATAAGGGCGGCAGGCTCCTGGCGAAGGTCCTGAAGTCCGCCATGGCGAACGCAGAGCAGAAGAAAGTCGCGGATCCCGAATCGATGAAGGTGGCAAGGATTCTCATTGACCAGGGACCGACAATGAAAAGGATGATGCCGCGCGCCATGGGCAGGGCGGACATGATCAGGAAGAGAACGAGTCATATAACCCTGATTTTAGAGGAATAAACAGAAAACGGAGGATAGATTTTGGGGCAGAAGACACATCCGATAGGCATCAGGCTCGGAATCACAAGAACATGGGATTCCAAATGGTTTGCCAAAAAGAATTACAAGGAACAGCTTTATGAAGACCTGGCCGTTCAGAGATACGTAAAGGCGAATCTCTTTCATGCAGGTGTGCCCAAAGTTGAAATCGAGAGAACCGGCAAGAAAATCAGGACGACCATACACACTGCCCGCCCCGGCATAATCATCGGCAAAAAGGGAGTCGAGGTTGAGAAGCTGAAAAAAGAGCTTGAAAAAATAACAGGCAAGGAGATGTCGATAGACATCAAGGAAATCAGGAAACCGGAGCTGGACGCGGTCCTTGTTGCGGAAAACATAGCCCTTCAACTGGAGAAGAGAATCGCCTTCAGGAGGGCCATGAAAAAGGCGGTCGCCTCCGCCCTGCGTTTCGGCGCCCTCGGTATCAAGGTGGCGTGCTCGGGACGGCTTGCAGGCGCGGAGATAGCAAGATCGGAATGGTACAGGGAGGGAAGGGTTCCCCTGCACACATTCAGGTCGGACATCGACTACGGACTTGCGGAGGCCAAGACCACCTACGGCAGGATCGGCGTCAAGGTCTGGATATACAAGGGAGATATCCTCCAGCATCCGGCGGTTCAGCCGGCCGGCGGCGAGACCGCATAAGCGGATCGGCATTTATGACGGGACGGCCGGCGGAAATATGAGGGAGGCCGGCGCCCGGTTTAAGGAGAAGATTTGTTATGTTAATGCCCAAGAAGGTTAAATTCAGGAAAATGATGAAAGGCCGCATGACAGGCAAGGCCTACAGGGGTTCTGAAGTCTCGTTCGGTGAATACGGGCTTAAGGCCACTGAGCCGGGCTGGGTATCGAACCGCCAGATTGAGGCGGCGAGGATTGCAATAACAAGGCACGTGAAGAGGGGATGCAAGGTGTGGATAAGAATTTTCCCCGACAAGCCGCTGACCAAGAAGCCTGCCGAAACAAGGATGGGCAAGGGCAAGGGCTCCCCGGAATCATGGGTGGCTGTTGTAAAACCGGGACGGCTCCTTTACGAGATGGCGGGGGTCAATGAAGACGTTGCAAGGGAGGCCCTGAGGCTGGCTTCACATAAACTGTCCGTGGCGACGAAATTTGTTAAGAGGATGGGATGAAATGAAGGCTTCCGAATTAAGGACAAAGACCATTGAAGAACTGCGCCGGCAGGAGATGGATCTCAGAAAGGAGCTTTTCAACCTGAATTTCCGGAAGGTGACGGGTGAGATTGAAAATCCCATGAGAATCAGGCACGTCAGAAAGGATATTGCGCGGGTACTGACGGTTATCAATGAAAAAATGAAGGCTGAAAAGAAAACGGCCGAAGCGCGCTGAAACCGACATCTATTTTAAATCAAGGCGGGAAAAGTAAATGCCAAAAAAGATTTATACAGGCGAAGTAGTAAGCGACAAGATGGACAAGACGGTGGTCGTGGCAGTGACCAGGCTGACACAGCACCCTGTCTACAAGAAGACCATAAAAAAGGTTGCGAGATTCAAGGCGCATGACGAGGAAAACAGGTGCAAAAAGGGCGACAGGGTCTCAATAATAGAGGCAAGGCCCCTGAGCAAAGACAAACGATGGGAAATTCTCGATATAGTTAGAAGAGGAAGCGAATGATTCAACAGGAGAGTGTTCTGGAAGTTGCCGATAATTCCGGCGCCAAGAAGGTCCAGTGCATAAAGGTGCTGGGCGGATTTCACAGGCGCTACGCCCGCATAGGAGACCGTATAGTGGTCAGCGTAAAGGAGGCCGACCCCCACGGGACAATAAAAAAGGGCACGGTGGCAAAGGCCGTGGTTGTGAGGACCAGAAAGGCCCTGCGGAGGCCGGACGGCTCCTATATAAGGTTCGATCAGAACGCAGCGGTTATTATAAACGCTGAGGGCGACCCTGTGGGCACGAGAATATTCGGGCCGGTTGCAAGGGAGCTGAGATGGAAGGAATTCATGAAGATTATCTCGCTGGCGCCGGAGGTCATATAAACCTTTAAAGCTTAAAGTTTGCATAAGCCGGCGGGAAAGCCTGCCGCAAGACATTTATAAAGCGATAATATAGCCGGAAACAAGTACTTTGTTGCGGGAAACAAAGGAACCGCAGATAAAGCTTTTCCGTCAGGCTCTTCCGCCTGTCGGCGTACCGTAAGGTGAATTCAATCTTTGTATAAGGAGTAGATGTGGGTCTTGGAATAAAGAAAAACGACACGGTAATCGTCATCTCCGGTGATGAGAGGGGGAAGAAGGGCAGGGTGCGCAGTGTGATTGCAAAGGAAAACAGACTTCTCATTGAGGGGCTGAATATCATAAAAAGACACATGAAACCCAATAAGAAATACACGCAGGGCGGAATTATAGAGAAAGAGGCGCCGATTCACAGGTCCAATGTCATGCTCGTATGCCCGAAATGCGACAAGCCGACACGGATAGGGCACAATATTCTGGAGAATGGAAAGAAGATCCGGCTGTGCAAACAATGCGGGGAGGTTATTGAATAATCAAATGGTCAGATTAAAAGAGAAGTACATGAATGAAGTCGTGCCGGCCCTCATGAAGGAATTTTCCTATAAAAGCATTATGCAGGTCCCCAGGCTCAGGAGCATTGTCCTCAACGTCGGCATGGGAGAGGCCATACAGGATATCAAACCCCTTGAATCCGCGGCGCGGGAGCTGGCGGTCATCTCCGGCCAGGCCGCGGTCATCACAAGGGCGAAGAAGTCCATTGCGGCATTCAAGCTGCGTGAAGGCGTGCCCGTGGGATGCAGGGTCACCCTCAGGGGTGACAGGATGTATATCTTTCTTGATAAATTCATAAGCCTTGCACTGCCGAGGATCAGGGACTTCAGGGGGATCTCCGGCAGGTCCTTTGACGGAAGGGGCAATTATGCATTCGGGGTCAGGGAGCAGATAATATTTCCCGAGATTAATTACGACAAGATAGCCGGCATACACGGAATGGATATAATTATTGTAACATCAGCCAGAACGGACAAGGAAGGCAAGGCCCTGCTGAAGGGCCTCGGAATGCCTTTCAGGAATTAACAACAGTAAAGGGAATATAATGGCGAAAAAGTGTCTCATTGCAAAACAGAAAAGACCGCCCAAGTTCAAGGTCAGGGCCTATCACAGATGCGGCCTGTGCGGCAGGCCGAGGGGTTACCTGAGAAAATTCGGGATGTGCAGGATATGTTTCAGGACACTCGCGCTGAGGGGCCTGATCCCGGGTGTGACAAAATCCAGTTGGTAGAGGTATACAATTATGATGACTGATCCGGTTGCGGATATGCTTACAAGAATCAGGAATGCCAACACGGCCAGACTTGAAAAGGTCGATATACCGGCATCCAAGCTGAAGATCGAAATAGTAAAAATACTCAAGGAAAAAGGTTTTATAAAGAGCTTCAAGGTGTTGAGGGACAGAAAACAGGGTGTCATAAGGATTACCATGAAGTACCTGGCCGGTAATGAAAAGGCGATAACAGGGCTGAAAAGGATAAGCAAACCCGGAAGAAGGGTCTATGTGGATAAGACGGAGATTCCCAGGGTGATGGGAGGATACGGCATAGCCGTTCTGTCGACATCAAAAGGAATACTGAGCGACGAGGTCTGCAGGCGTGAAGGCATCGGGGGCGAGGTTCTGTGCAATATCTGGTAATGCAAAACTTCACGAATTACATTTACATACTGATCTGGAGATAAAATGTCAAGAGTTGGTAAAAAACCCATAAGTCTGCCGGACGGGGTGGACGTTAAAATCCAGGATAACCTTATCCACGTGAAGGGGCCCAAAGGCGAGCATAAATGGGCCGTGCCGGAGGGCATGAAGGTATCCGTGCAGGACAGGACCGTTATAGTGGAACGCCCCTCCGATACGAAGCATTTCAGGTCGCTTCACGGCACCACGAGGAGCATCATCGCCAACATGGTCACCGGTACCAGCCGGGGATTCCCGAGGGTGCTCGAGATTAACGGCGTGGGATACAGGGCGCAGGTGCAGGGCCGGAAGATAACCTTCACACTTGGCTATTCCCATCCGATAGAATTCAATCTGCCGGAGGGGGTGACCGCGGAGGTGGACAAAAAGCAGACCCGCCTGACCATCGACGGCATAGACAAGCGTCTGGTGGGGCAGGTTGCGGCCGACATACGGGCCCTCAGGCCGCCCAGTGTGTACAAGGGCAAGGGTATCAGGTACGCGGATGAGAGAATAAAGCTTAAGGCAGGCAAAGCAGGCAAGTAGCTGCCTGAACTAAAAACAGTTTTTGAGGTGAAAGATTGAAATCAAAGAGAGCAAGGGCGAGAAAAGCCAGACACTTCAGGGTCAGGAAGAAAGTCTCAGGTACGCCCGACAAGCCCAGGCTTAACGTATTCAGGAGCCTTAAACACATATACGCACAGATAATCGATGATATATCAGGACACACACTCGCCGCCGCCTCAAGCCTGGACAAGGAGATCAGGGAAAAGCTCGGCTCGGGAGGCAATATCGAGGCTGCAAAGGCCGTGGGTTTGCTGATTGCCGGCAGGGCTGCTGATAAAGGCATAAAAAAAGTCGTTTTCGACAGGGGCGGATACCTCTATCACGGCAGGGTCAAGGCCCTGGCTGACGCGGCGCGGGAAGGCGGGCTTGAATTTTAAGTTCAAAGGGAGGCATAGTGGGTAGAATCGACTCTGAGAGTCTCGGAACATTAAAGGACAAGGTTATATATATAAACAGGGTCGCCAAAGTCGTCAAGGGCGGAAGGCGTTTCTCGTTCAGCGCGCTCGTGGTCGTCGGCGATGAAAGCGGCTGCATAGGCTTTGGCAAGGGAAAGGCGGCGGAGGTTCCCGAGGCCATCCGAAAGGCCGTTGAGCAGGCAAAGAGGGCGCTCGTGAAGGTGCCCGTCAAGGACGGCACCATCCCCCACAGGATAAACGGCGAGTACGGGGCGGGAAGAGTCGTGATGCTTCCCGCCAGGCCGGGGACGGGCCTCATAGCCGGCGGTCCCGTCAGGGCGATCATGGAAGTGGCCGGGATACGCAATATTGTGGCCAAGTCACTGGGAAGCCGCAATCCTTTCAATACCGTAAGGGCCACCCTGGACGGTCTTCTGAAGCTCAAGGACCCTGAAAGCGTCCAGAGAAGAACCGGCAGAACCGAAGAAAAAAACAGGGGTGATTCCGATGAAAACACTTAAAGTGACATTAAAGCGAAGCCTCATCGGCAGGCCGGAAAAACACAGGAGGATCATTCGTTCCCTGGGACTGAGGAAAATCAACCGGAGCGTTATTCATAAGGATACGCCTTCCATACGCGGGATGATACAGAAGACCGCTCATCTGGTCGAAGTCAGCGAGGCAGTGGAGGAATAAATGAAACTATCCGAACTTGCACCGGCTCCCGGAAGCAGGAAAAAGAGGAAGAGAGTGGGCAGGGGTCCCGGCTCCGGCCACGGCAAGACATCATGCAGGGGGCACAAGGGACAGAATTCAAGAAGCGGCGGCGGCGTCAAACCCGGTTTTGAAGGCGGGCAGATGCCGTTGCAGCGCAGGCTTCCCAAGAGGGGTTTCACAAACATTTTCAGGAAAGAATACGCGATTGTAAATGTCGGCACACTTGACAAGCTCGGTGAGACCGAGATCACACCGGAGTATCTTCTGAAGGAAGGAGTCGTCAGGAAACTCCGGGACGGGATAAAGATACTCGGCAACGGGGACATCTCGCGGCCGGTCACGGTCAGGGCCCATGCCTTCAGCGCCTCTGCAAAAGAAAAAATAACGCGGGCACAGGGAAGCGCGGAGATTATTTGAAATTCAAGATTCAAGATTCAAGATTCAAGATTCAAAATTCAGGAAGATTTTGTTTAACTCTTAAAATATCTGAGATTTTCTTATCGTGGGCATCATCAACAGCTTCCAGAATGTTTTTCGCATAGCAGAGCTTAAGAGCAGGATAATCTTCACCCTTGCCCTCCTGGCGGTTTACAGGGTAGGCGCCCATATCCCCACCCCCGGGATCAACGGAGAGGAACTGAGCAAGTTTCTCATGGAGAGGGGCGGGGCGCTCATGGGGTTCTTCGACATGTTCTCGGGCGGCGCGCTGTCAAGGGCCACGATCTTTGCGCTGGGCATAATGCCTTACATAAGCGCATCCATCATCCTGCAACTGCTGACGGTCGTTATTCCCGCGCTCGGCAAGCTCGCAAAAGAGGGCGAAGCCGGCAGAAAAAAGATCACGCAGTATACACGTTACGGCACCGTGCTGATAAGCATCGTCCAGTCAATCGGCATAGCCGTCGGAATCGAAAGCATGAACCAGGGTGCATTCGTCCAGAACCCGGGCTGGCCGTTCAGGCTCATGACCATGATTACCATGACCTCGGGCACCGCATTCATAATGTGGCTCGGCGAACAGATCACCGAGCGTGGGATCGGCAACGGCATTTCCCTTATAATTTTCGCCGGCATAGTGGCGAGGTTTCCGAATGCGGTCATCGGCTCCGTATCCCTCCTGAGGGCGGGGGAGATGCATATCCTGCTGCTCCTCTTCGTGGTGGTCATCATGATAGCGGTCATAGCCGTCATCGTCTATGTGGAGCGGGGGCAGAGGAAGATCCCCATACAGTACGCCAAGCGCGTGGTCGGAAGAAAGGTATACGGCGGCCAGAGCACCCATCTGCCGCTTAAGGTGAACACCGCGGGCGTTATCCCGCCGATATTCGCGTCATCCATAATAATGTTTCCCGCAACAATAGCAGGCTTTATCTCGGTCCCGTGGGTGCAGTCGCTCTCAAGGCAGCTTACGCCGGGCACAACGTTTTACACGGTGCTTTACGTGAGCATGATATTCTTCTTCTGCTACTTTTATACCTCGATTATCTTCAACCCCGTGGATATTGCGGACAACCTGAAAAAATACGGAGGGTTTATTCCGGGTGTGAGGCCGGGACAGAAGACATCTGATTACATATACCGCGTCCTTGCGAGGATCACTTTCGGGGGCGCGGTGTACCTGTCCCTGGTATGCGTACTTCCGGAATTTTTTATAAAATATTTCAAGGTGCCTTTTTATTTCGGAGGCACGTCCATACTTATAATTGTAGGTGTTGCGCTGGATACGATTTCGCAGATGGAGTCCCACCTGGTGACGCGCTCGTATGATGGATTTCTGAAAAAAGGCAGGATCCGGGGCAGGAGACACTGATTAAACTTGATGTTGCATAAGCCGGCAGGAGAGCCCGGCGTAAAACCTGCCGCACATTCTCCTGCCCGCAGGGCGATGCTTTTATGCAACTGTAAGGTTTATACAACCGGAAGATGGGCACTGATCTGATAATTGATAGTTCTGAAGTCGGAAGATGAAATAAACCGTATGGCAGAGTCCTGCCGGATCGTGGCCGAGGTGCTGGAAGGAATAAAAAAAATCGTGGCACCGGGGGTGACGACAAAAGAGCTCGATGAGTTTGCGGAATCGTTTATTCGTTCAAAAGGGGCGAGGCCGGCCTTCAAGGGATACAGGGGCTATCCCGCGAGTGTGTGCACATCCGTAAATGAGCAGGTCGTCCACGGCATCCCTTCACCGGCCAGGCTGGCGGACGGCGATATCATCAGCCTTGACATAGGGGTGTATTACAGGGGATTTTACGGAGACGCCGCCGTGACATTGCCGGTGGGCAGGATAAACGGCCCGGCTGAAAAACTGCTTGCGGTAACCGAAAAGGCCCTGGAGGCCGGGATAGACAGGGCGGTGCCCGGCAACAGGCTCTCTGACATATCATCCGCCATACAGGCCTGCGCGGAGTCGGAGGGCTTTTCAGTGGTGAGAAACTTTGTGGGCCACGGCATTGGAAGAGAGCTTCACGAGGAGCCGCAGATACCCAATTTCGGCAGGGCCGGGGAGGGCCCGAGGCTCAGGGAAGGGATGACGCTTGCGATTGAGCCCATGGTTAACGCAGGCGGCTGGGAAGTCGTTATATTAAGCGACGGCTGGACGGCGGTGACAAAGGACGGGAGCCTGTCGGCCCATTTCGAGCACACAGTTGCCATTACAAAAAAGGGCCATGATATCTTGACTAAATTATAGAGAATAATTATAATTATAAGTTCTGAAAAAAATGCCCAAAGAAGACGCCATAGAGGTTCAGGGAACCATTATCGAAAACCTGCCCAACGCAATGTTCAGGGTGGAGCTTGAAAACAAGCAGAGGATACTGGCGTATGTCTCCGGAAAGATGCGGATGCATTTTATAAAGATACTGCCGGGGGATAAAGTGACGGTGGAACTCTCCCCCTACGACCTTACAAAAGGCAGAATAACATACAGGTTCAAATGAGGTAGACATGAAAGTTCGTTCATCAGTAAAGCCCATATGCCCAAAATGCAAGGTGATCAAGAGGGAAGGCGTGGTCAGGGTGATATGCAGCAACCCGAAACACAAACAAAGACAGGGATAAGAGAGGATATGCCAAGGTGAGAATAGCAGGAGTGGATTTACCGAAAAATGAGAGGGTGGAGATAAGCCTGACGAGGATTTTCGGCATCGGGAGAACCACATCCCGCAGGATATTGCAGGAAACGGGCGTGGATCCCAACAAGAAAACAAGGGACCTTACCGATGAAGAAGGCGTCAAACTAAGGACCGTCATAGAAAGGGACTGCAAGGTTGAAGGAGACCTCAGGCGTGAAATAGCGATGAACATAAAGAGACTCCAGGATATCGGCAGTTACAGGGGGCTGAGGCACAGGGCCAGGCTGCCGGTGCGCGGTCAGAGGACCAGCACCAATGCCCGCACCCGCAAGGGTCCCAAGAAGGCTATAGGCGGCATGAAGAAGAGAGGTGTTTAAATAATGGCTCAGAAGAGAAAGAAAAGCGGCAAGAAAGAAAAAAAGACGGTGCATTCCGGCGATGCATATATACAGGCGACATTCAACAACACCATTATTACCATAACGGACCAGAACGGCAATGTCATCACGTGGTCTTCGGCCGGCGCCCAGGGGTTCAAGGGTTCAAGAAAGGGGACTCCCTATGCCGCGCAGATAGCGGCGGACAATGCAGCCAGAAAGGCGATGGGTTTCGGAATGAGGCATATCAATGTATACGTGAAGGGTCCCGGAGCCGGCAGGGAATCGGCCATAAGGGCCCTGCAGTCCGCAGGCCTTGAAATAAGCCTTATCAAGGATGTAACCCCTGTTCCGCACAACGGCACGAAACCACCGAAAAGGAGAAGAGTATAGTGGCGAGATACAGAGATGCGCTGTGCAGGTTGTGCAGGAGAGAGGGTGAAAAGCTGTTTCTGAAAGGAGACAGGTGCTATACGGACAAATGCGCGGTTGAAAGAAGAAAATACGCTCCGGGCCAGCACGGCCAGAGAAGAAGGAAGCTTTCCGATTATGCATTGCAGCTCAGGGAAAAACAGAAGGCGAAAGAGACATACGGCCTGCTTGAGAAACAGTTCAAGAAATACTTCTATATGGCGGAAAAGAAAAAAGGCGTTACTGGAAGCAATCTCCTGCAATTGCTGGAGCGCAGGCTGGATAACATAGTCTACAGGCTCGGTTTCGCCGCAAACCGCAGGCAGGCGAGGCAGCTCGTGCTGCACGGCCATTTCACGGTGAACGACAGGCGGGTCAATATTCCCTCTTACCTGGTTCGCACCGGTGACACCATAGCACTGAAGGAATCAAGCAGGAAGCTCAATATCATCGGGGAAAACATCTCCAAGATAGAGCACAGGGGCCTGCCCGGCTGGCTGGAAATGGATACGGGCAATCTCAGGGGCAAGATACTGAATTATCCGTCGAGGGATGAAATAGAGCTGCCTGTACAGGAGCAGTTGATAATTGAGTTGTACTCCAAATAAATTACAGGCGATTTAAACGGGCTGAATAAACATGTCCGAGCAATCAGTATAATGAAACATTATGCAAGGAGGCTTAATGGATCTCAGAAAAAAAGGCTTTCAACTACCTGAAAATATCAGTTTCGATTCGGAGAGCCTTACAAATACATACGGCAGACTCTCGGCAGAGGCATTTGAGCGGGGTTTTGCCGTAACCATAGGAAACGCGCTGAGGAGAATACTGCTGTCATCCATAGAGGGGGCTGCGGTGACTTCCATAAGGATCCCGGGGGTGCTTCATGAGTTCTCCACACTGCCCGGCGTCAAAGAAGACATAGTGGATATCGTTTTGAACGTGAAGCAACTGCGTTTCAGGATGCATACAGACACACCGCAGACGGTCACGGTCAGCATGAAAGGTCCCGGAGAGATCAGGGGAGCGGATATAAAGGGTGCCCATATCGAGGTGCTCAATACCGAGCAGCATATAGCAACCCTGGAGAAAGACGTTGATTTCACCATGGAACTGAACATAGCAAAGGGCAAGGGCTATGTCACGGCGGATGCCAACAAGAAGGCGGATGAACCGATCGATACAATAGAGATAGATTCAATCTTCACACCCATCAGGAAGGTCAATTTCTGGGTGGAGAGGGCCAGGGTGGGACGTTCCACGGATTATGACAGGCTTGTCATGGAGATATGGACGGACGGGAGCGTCACCCCTCAGGCCGCCGTAACAGAGGCGGCCGGGATACTGAACGAGCATTTAGCGCTTTTTTCCTTCAACGGGGGAGAGGCGCCCGGAACCGAAGAGGAAGAAACGGTGGAACCGCCCGAGACCGCTGCCGAGGAGACTCCTGCCGAAGAAGAAGACGCCGATGCGCCTGCGGAGGCTTCCGATGACGCACCTCGGGAGGAAGCCGGGCACAATCCCGGCACTCACACCGAATATTACAGCGAGGAACGGCCGGAACTTAATGAAAATCTGCTCAAGAATGTCGAAGAGCTCGAGCTCTCGGTGCGCTCCTATAATTGCCTGAAAAACGCCAACATCCGCACACTCGCCGACCTTGTACAGAAGACCGAGCAGGAGATGCTCAGGACGAAGAATTTCGGGCGCAAGTCCCTGAATGAGATAAAGGAAATCATCAGCGCCATGGGACTGTCGTTCAACATGAGGATAGAACCTGAAGACCTGGAAAAACTGGCGGCGATGAAGAGGACGGAAAATGCGACATAGAGTGGCGGGAAGGAGATTCCACAGGAACACCAATCAGAGAAAGGCCCTGTTACGCGGGCTTGTTATATCGCTGTTTGAACATCTCAGGATAGAGACGACGGTGGCCAAGGCAAAAGAGGCGAGGAGGCTGGCGGAGCGTGTGATCACCCTCGGAAGAAAAGGAGATTTGAGCTCAAGGAGGCTGGCGCTGTCCCGCATTCCCGACAACAGGGTGATAACAAAGCTGTTTAATGAGATAGCGCCGAAGATTACAAGGGAGAGCGGTTACCTGAGGATACTGAAGACACGGAACCGTGTCGGCGACAACGCGTCCATGGCTGTTCTTGAATTTGTCGATTATGACCTGTTGAAGGGGGCCAAGGAAGAAAAGAAGGAGCGTAAAAAGGCGAAGAAGGAAGAGAAAAAAGACAAATAAACTTTTTCCAGAGACTTCCGAGACAATGTTGACAAGGCGTCCTGATATTTCAGGACGCCTTTTTGCCGTTGTGTAATCGAATCCCTCGTGCATCCCCGCCGCGGGATTTCCTGATCCGTCCCTTGTCCTTACCTCCCATTACTGTTGTCACGCTCAGGGAGGTCAGACTCTGGTTGTTGCCCCTACACCTTTCCCATTTCCATTTCCTTTGGAAGGCGGTCAAAAAAATAGCAAAGCAGGTAAATTTTCTGGTAAAGTTTTCCGAAAAACTGCCGTAATAAGAAAACTAATTTATGTCAGAGCGTAAAGATATGCAAGGGATTGTTACAGGAAATGAAGAATTTATTTTAACGGCGGATGATAGGCTTTATTTTCGATTTCAAAAAATAATTTGAAACATGCATACAGATAACAATTTATTAAACAAATATGGACCAGATGTAAGTTTTGGCATGACTTTTGCTCTCTCTCTCTCTCTCTCTCTCTCTCTCTCTCTCTCTCTCTCTCTCTCTCTCTCTCTCTAAAAAGTATTCTCACTTCACTTTTTTTGCCGTTCCATTTTTCCCTGTTTTAATACCGCGCAGAGGCATTAATATTTATAGAATTGATACTCTGCTGCGCTTTATGCCGCGGTTTCCTTATGCTACATTTTCAAGGTGGGGTTTCGCTATGGCCACTTGCGGGATAAACACCATCACCATGCAGTGTAATACAACTTCACTCAAAACCATAGACATTATCATCGTAAACAAAGCACCGTGTTGGGGCTAAGGAGGAGAAGATATGGCAAAAAAATTATTATCACCCGATGTAATCAACAAAGGTATAGGAGCGGTAAAAGAAGATGGAAACGGCGACATGACAAGAAAGAGGGAGGAGGCAAAACGATTGGCGCAGGAAAAGGCTAAGGCACGGACCCTTGCTCGACAGCAGCAACTTGCTGAAAGATTGGCTGCTGCTGTCGAGGAAATGGCGTCGTCTCTTGAAGAGGCCGGAAGTGCTTCCGAGCAGTTAGGGAAAAATATGCAATCCATAGCGAGTGCTGCTGAGCAGGCATCCTCAGCCTCCGAACAAACGAGGGCGGCAATCAGCCAGATCGAAAAGTCTTCAGTAATAGCAGCAGAAAGAGCGAAACGTTCTCTTGATAACGGGAGAAAACTGCAGGAACTGGTCCGCACGACGGTAGTCGATATCAGGGCTTTGATAAAAGGAGTGGGCGATGCAGCCAAGGTAAACATAAAGTCTACAGAAATGATAAAAGAGCTGGAGAAACATTCAGAAGAGATTGGTGATATTGTTGGCGCTGTTGTCCGCATTGCCGACCAGACAAACCTCCTTGCTCTCAATGCAGCGATCGAGGCAGCACGTGCAGGTGAGCATGGGAGGGGTTTTGCAGTTGTTGCAGATGAAGTAAGGAATCTGGCAGAGACCTCCGAGGGAAGCGCAAGGGGCATTAGAGAGGTAGTCGATGATATACAACAGCAGGTTCAGCAGGTTGTGGCGGATGTGGAAAGCACCGGCAGACTTGCAAGGGAAGAAGCCGAGAAGGCAGAGTCAATAATTCTTGAACTTAATCAGATTGACAGAGATTTTGATAGTGTTGTAAAGAGCTGTGAGGAAATAACCCATAAAGCCGCTGACATGCAATCAGCAGCCGGAGAGTTGCTGAAAAGTGCGGAAGAAATAGCCGCAGGTGCTGAGGAGGCGTCCAGCTCTGCAGAGGAATCTTCAAAGGCTATACAGGAGCAGAATAAGGCATTTTCAGAGATGCAGATTGCTTCAAATGAACTTGCCGAACTTACCGATTCACTTAAAAACTCCACAGACATCCAGAAATCCGCGGAAGAAATAGCCGCATCAGCCGAAGAACTCTCCGCCAACATTGAAGAGGCAACCAATGCTGCAAAACAGATAACGGTCGCCATAGAACAGATATCGAGGGCAGCCGTGATACAAGAAAAAAGGGCAAACGAGAGTGAAGAATTAGGCAGGCGGATTAAAGATTCTGCTAAGAGCACAAGTGATACAGCCGAAGAATCGGCTGAAAAGATATCGGCGCTCAAGGAATTGCTTACAAAAAATAAGAATAATATTGATACCATGATTGCAAGTATCGGGGAAATGGCTGAAAAATCCGGTAAGTCCTCTGATAACATCCGCATACTTGAGGACAAAACAAACAATATCAACAAAATAGTGGATCAGATAGTAAATGTCACCCTGATGACAAACATGTTGGCCGTAAACGGCTCGGTAGAGGCGGCACGCGCAGGGGAATTTGGAAGGGGGTTTTCCGTTGTCGCAGGCGATATCCGGACGCTGGCGAACGAATCATCAGAGAATGCTGACAAGATAAAGGATATGGTGAGAAACATGCAACACCAGATAATCCAAGCTTCAGCTAATATTAACCATGCAGGAAAGACAGCTTCCCGGGAAGTTGAAAACGCCAAAACATCAACGACAAACCTTAAAGCTATTGAAAAAGAGACCGAGACTGTTCATGAAGAAATCGCAGAGATTAACAGCAACACGTCGGAAATCCTGGCGGCTATTGAACAGGCCAACACGGCTGTCAAACAGATAAAGGAAGGTGCTGCTGAGAGCAGGCGGGCGGCTGAAGAAGCGGCAAGGGCGGCAGAGGAAGGCAGCAAGGGCATGCAGAATATCTCCGAGGCTATCGAGGATATATCAAGCCAGGCAGATGAAATGCAGAATATGCAGTAGTAGTCGCGATGATGTTTATTATCAATGAAATGGAGGTGTTGAAATGCCCGAAAATACAACGTGTGAATCTGATATGGGAATAACAATGGCTTCGAAAGAAGGACAATTGGTTGTGTTTAAGCTTAATGATGTGGAATTCGGCGTGAATATTCACAATGTCCGGGAAATCGTGCGTCTGCCGGAAGTGACCCCGATACCAAGAAGTCCTGACTATGTATCAGGGGTGTGCAACCTGCGCGGTGGTATCTTGCCCGTGATTGATACGCGAATACGGTTTGCAATGGAAAGGCACGAAAAAACCGAAGATACCCGCCTGCTGATTGTGGAAAACGACGGTATAAATGCAGGGCTTGTGGTTGATAAAATGAGAGAAGTAACACGGATGAGCGACGCCCTTGTGGAACATCCCCCAGCAGTGTGCAAAGGAATTGACAGGGAATTTCTGGATAGTGTCGTGAAAATGGACGGGGGCAGGCGGCTGATATTGACTCTTAATCTTGCTGAAGTTATCAAGGTCGACATATCCAAGAATGAAAATATGCTTGATGGTAAGGGTTGTGATGGGAGGGAAAATGATGCCCATAAGGAATCTGTGGATGAGGAACAGTTGGTCTCGTTTCACGTATCAGGAGAGGAATATGCCTTCGACATTGAAAAAGTCAGAGAGATACTCAAGGTCAAGAATATCACCCCTGTTCCCAATGTTCCGGATTACGTAAGGGGGTTGTTTACCATTCGTGATCAATTAATACCAGTTATCGATCTCAGGAGGCTCCTGGGTTTGCCCGACTTGAGTGAAGAGCGCATAGCAGCTATTGACGCAATGGAGCATGAACACCGGAGATGGCTGGAGACCCTCAAGCACTCCCTGGATGCAGGGACACCTTTTGAGGGCACAATGAATCCGAGAAAATGCTCTTACGGGAAGTGGCTCGAGCACTACAATACTGCAAGCGAGGAAATACAGACCGCCATAAAGAGATTGAAGAGACCGCACGCGCTTGTTCACGCCAGTGCCGAAAAGACAATAAATCTGCGCAAGACCTGCGGCGAAGAAGCACTTGAATGTTTTGAAAAAGAGACACGCGTTCTGATGGAAATGGTTCTCGAAGGATTTGCCAACTTGAAAAAATCCATCGAAGAAAACATAACCGAAGACCAGAGGGTGCTTGTGGTAATGAGCGGAACATTTATGGTTGGTTATCTGGTCGATAGCGTTAACGAAGTATCCCGTATCTTAAAATCAGTAATAGATGAAGCCCCTGAAATAGTCTCCACGCAGAAAAAAGAGCTTAAAGGCGTGGCAAAGCTTGATGGAGGGGATAGGCTTATTATGATCATTGACGAGACCTCGCTGATCTCTCCGAAAAGTGAAGAGATAATCAGACAGGCAGCCGCAGGTGACGCCTGCGCTGATGAAAATTCCGGGTCAGGGGAAAAACCGTCTGCTGAAGATAGCATGGATGAAGAGCAGCTTGTAACGTTCTCTGTTGGTGATGAAGAGTACGGCCTTCGCATCGTGGATGTTCGGGAGATTAATCGTCCGGAAGGGGTCATGAGTGTACCGAGAGCTCCGTTTTTTATCGATGGGGTCACGAACCTGCGGGGTAATGTGATACCTGTAGTAAATATCCGTAAACTCTTTGGTCTTGAAGAAAATGATGTGGACGACAGGACGCGGGTCATCATAGCAGATATTGCAGGCAAGAAGACGGGACTGAGAGTCGATCAGGTAAATGAGGTGCTCACGGTATTGAAGAGTGACATAGAGAATACACCTTCGATAATTTCATCCAATGCAGAAAGCAGATTTATAAATGGTCTTTGCAAACTTGATGAGGGCAGGAGAATAGTTTTGCTCCTTGATCTCGGCATGATATTCAATGAAAATGAAGTGAAGCTGCTTGCCAAGCTGGGAAAACAAACAGAATCTGACGTAAAAGGGATGATTACAGCAGAAGAAACGCAAAATACAGCGCAGAAAAAGACAAAAGTTGTAGCGCCAGAAGGTGAAAAGACAAAAACCGGAACAGAAAAAACAAACAACTCGCGAAATAAAAAGCTGAAAAGATGTTAGCCGTTGTCTAAATATTGCATAAACGGGCAGAGGAGTCTGCCGGAAAACCTTACTCCCCTGCTCAGCCGCCGGTATTTTATGCAACTGCAAAGTTAAACTTCGAGAGATGGGAAGAGATGAGCTATGGGAAAGATCGGAGTGCTTATATGTGATGATTCAGCCCTTATGCGTAAGGTGCTGAGAAAAATTATCGAGTCGGCTCCGGGGCTTTATGTGGCCGGCATGGCAAGAGACGGGGAAGATGCCATAACAAAGGCCAGAGAGCTTCGCCCCGATGTAATAACAATGGATATAAACATGCCGGGGATTGATGGTATCACTGCGCTCCAGATAATAGTGGAGGAGGCCATTGCTCCTGTTATAATGGTTTCTTCGCTTACACAGGAGGGAGCGACCGCTACCTTTGAGGCAATGGCGCTCGGAGCTTTTGATTATGTGGGGAAACCGGAAGGTACTGTAACAAAAGACATGAGGACTGTTGAAGACGAGCTTATCTCAAAGATAAAGGCTGCCTCCGGGAAAGATACCATAAAAAAACTCCGACGGAAAAAACCGGATATCATCAGGAAGGCTTCTCTGCATCAGAGCAAGCAGATAAACAGACGAGAGAGAGAAGCAGTATCATCAGACACTCGGGATTTCAAGGCAGTAGCGATAGGCATATCCACGGGGGGACCCAAGACCATATTTGAGGTGCTTCCTTTCATTCCTGCTGACCTGAATGCAGCAATATTTGTTGTACAACATATGCCCACCGGTTTTACGAGTACATTTGCAAAACGTATTGATTCAAGCTGTCCTTTAAGATGTGTGGAGGCAGAGGCTGGCATGGTGGTCGAACCCGGCAGCATTTATATCGGCAAAGCAGGCTGTCATATGACTGTCTATAAGAAACTGACAGGAAAAATCATCCTGCGGACCCCTACAAAACCTGTTCATACCTTTCTCCCTTCTGTGGATATTATGATGGAATCTGTTCTTGATGTCTTTGGTTCCGGCACGGTCGGGGTGTTGATGACCGGCATGGGTGATGACGGGGCCGCCGGTATGGTGAAGATAACAGCGAACGGTGGAATAACCATAGCTGAAAGTGAAGAAAGTGCCATAGTGTACGGCATGCCCCGTGAGGCCATTGAACGCGGAGGTGCCCGGGTAGTGGCGCCAAGCTGGCTGATTGCCGATGAGATCGTCAAAGCGGTCTCGGGAACTTAAGGGGGAGAAAAATGGACGAACTTATTATAACGGCATTAAACAGCAATGATGAAGCCGAAAGGCTCTATGCAGTGGAAGATATCCTCGAGTCTGGCGATCCGGAAGGTGCCGTCCACCTTGTGGAGAGACTGGCAAGAGAAGATTCCCGGGCAGTAAAAGACTCTATAGTCTTTGCCCTTAAGAGAATGGACTGTTCGGAGGCATACGGAATGCTCTTTGATATGTTCAGTTCACCGGAAGCATTCATGAGAAATGCGGCTTTGAGCATCTTCGGTGCAGGTGGGGAAAATGCCCTTTACTATCTCGGGGAAAAACTTGATCATACAGATAAGGAAGTCAGGAAACTCATGCTTGACGCCATAGTCGAAATAGGCACGCCTGATGCCAGGTTGGCCATAAGGGCGCTTCTGCATGATGATGCCCCGAATGTCAGGATAACGGCAGTGGAATATCTGGGCAGGCTTAATGACAGGGACAGCCTGAACGATATTCTCGACCTCTTGGCAAACGACACAGAGCCCATGCTGCGTATCACTATACTGAAGGTCATATCACAAATGGGTGGCAATGATCACATCAGACGGGCGATGGATATAGTCATCCCGGGAGGAGAAATAAAAAACACAGATCCTCTGTATCTTCCCGAAGTAACGGCGTTCATTGCAAAGAGCGGGAATCTGGAAGATATAAAGACATTGATGGGGAACATAGATGACATAAGCGCATATAGTGAAAATATAATCGAACTGATCGGAGAAACAATAAAACGCTTCAAAGATGGTGCGGCGTGCGACGAAGCAATCGACAAACTGATAAAGATTGCAGGCGACAGATGGATATGTGAAGAGATTCGTATTCAGGCTGTGGAGTATCTGTTGAATGAGAGCTTTTCCGATGTTTCCCGGAATGTGCTTTATAAACTGGGACTAAACCTTCTTTATGACGGCATTAGCCATTCAGGAATAAAATTGCTCGCAAAAAGCGGCACGAACAGGGCCAAGGAGAGAATAAAGTCCTTCATGGAAAATACGGACGATGAAGACCTGAGGGAATTTTGTACAGATGTTATAGGTGAATAAAATGGCAAGAACAGCATACAGAGCGGCCAATATGGAATTGACCGCCGAGGATTATAAGAGGCTGAGTGATTTTATATACAGGAAAGCAGGAATATGGCTTGAGTCCAGGAAGATTTACTTCCTCTCCAAAAGGGTGAAACAGAGGCTTGACAAACTCGGCATGGAAAGTCCTTCTGAATATATCAGATTTCTCAGGTTTCTTGACAGTGACGGGATGGAAATGCAGAACCTGTTGAATCTGCTGACAATAAACGAAACATACTTTTTCAGGGACTTCCCCCAGTTGCAGAGCTTTGCGGAACATGCCCTTGTGGATGTTACGGAGAGAAAGGCTTATGCAGGTGACAGGAGTCTGAGAATATGGTCTGCGGCATGTTCCAGCGGTGAAGAGCCGTACACACTCGCCATTATTCTCCTTGAAATGCTCGACGATATCAGTGAGTGGGATATAGAAATAACGGCAACAGATATAGACATGGATATACTCAGCAAGGCCCGTTTTGCAGTCTACGGCGACAGGAGTGTGAAGAACGTTCCCGGTGAATACCGCAAACGATATTTTGACAGCGGACTGAACGGGGCACACAGGCTGCGTGATGAGGTGAAAAAGCTTGTAAGACTTGAACATCTCAACCTTGCGGATAGGGCCGCGATGAGGAAGATGAGAGGCTATGACTTCATATTCTGCCGTAATGTGCTTATATACTTTGACGATGTATCGAGAAAACAGGTTGTAGACCATTTCTATATAGCCCTTAATAAAGGAGGATATATCTTCCTTGGTTCAAGTGAGTCCGTAGGGCGGATCAATACAGCCTTCAAGGTCAGAAAGGCCGGGGATTACTTGGTTTACATGAAGGAGTAGGGAATAATGAAAAAGGTGCTTGTAGTGGATGATTCAAAGGTGGTCAGGAGTTTTCACATGAATATATTAAAAACGTCCGGATTCATGGCAGACGGTGCAGGAGACGGGATAGAGGCTCTTGAGAAGGCCCTTTCGAACGACTATGACCTTATACTGTGTGATATTAACATGCCCAATATGGATGGCCTGACCTTTATTTCAAAGTATCGGGAAGAGGAAAGAGAAACTCCCATCATCATTATTTCAACACAGGAAGAGACCGTGCACAGGAGAAAGGGCTTTGAAGCAGGGGCAAACATTTACGTTGTAAAGCCGGTAAAGCCCGCTGATCTGGCCCTTCATATAAAAATGCTTCTGGGAGAAGGGCAATGAAACTGAAAAAAAATAAAAACAGGGTTACTGTTACGCTGGAGAGGGAATGCACTATAGCCGAAGTAGAAGCTGACACTGAAAAACTTCAGCCCTTGCTTAAGGCTGTAAAAAATATAGAGGTTAATGCAAGAGACGTTGAGGAGATGGATACAGCCTATTTTCAACTGCTTCTTTCACTGATGATATCATCAAAGGAATCTGGCGGGAAATTTTCAATATCGGAAATGCCTGAGACAGTAAGAGAAATTTTCAATTTATATGGAATCGATATGCCCTGACCTCAATCGAACACGGCTACCCACATGCCTGAGTTGTAAGGCATGCTTTAAACGACATATGGAACGAGATTGTGTGTACATTATGTGGAGGTTTAAATGGCAAAGACTTTATTAATAGTTGATGATGCAGTGTCCATGAGGGGACTGGTTGCTATGACGCTCAGGAACAGCGGCTACGAAGTAATAGAGGCATCGGACGGGAAGGAGGCGCTGAACAGATTGCAGGGGAAAAAGGTGTCTATGGTAATAACAGACCTCAATATGCCGAATATGAACGGCATTGAATTTGTGAAGGCACTAAAGTCATTGCCTGCATTCAAATTCGTCCCCATAGTCATGTTGACTACAGAGAGTGAGGACGGGAAAAAACAGGAGGGAAAAGATGCCGGGGTTAAGGCGTGGATGGTCAAACCCTTCAAGCCGGATGCACTGCTGGGTGTTGTCAGGAAAATAATCGGGTGAAACGTTGCCTCAATGTTGCATAAGCCGGCAGCGGAGTCCGGCGTAAAATCTTTATAAAGCGATGGGATGTTGGTAACATGCCTTTGTTGCAGAACGTAACGGAAAATAAAATTGATCAAGACGGCAATATGCCGTGGGGAATATTCAGTTGAGGAATTGCATGTAAAACTTTTCAGGCAGGCTCTCCCGCCCGGAGCCGCCGGTGTTTTATGCCCTTGCAAGGGGGAAAAGCCATGACTACAGATGTGGAACTATACAAGAGACAGTTTTATGATGAAGCAAGAGACATCCTTGAAAAGGCCAATGACGATCTATTGCGCGTTGAAGCTGACCCCGGGAACGAGGAAATCCTGAATTCCATTTTCAGGGGAGTGCACACCATAAAGGGAAGTGCCGGGACGTTTGATCTTGGTGAAATATCTGAATTCACGCATGGACTGGAGGGCCTGCTCGATGCCTTGAGGAACGGCAGATTGCTGTTGAAACCTGATATTGTAGATGTGATTCTCGAAGGGTTTGATCATATAAGTCTTATGATCGAGACCCTTGCCGACGGAGGCGAAGCCTGCGTTGACAGAACACTGATGCGGCGTTTCAAAGACATATGTGAAAGAAACCAGGCCGTCAAAAAGAGCAGTGAAAGTGCGGTCCATAAAGGAGAAACAAAAAGGCCCGAGCCGTCACCAGCCGTGCCGCGCAGGCTGAAAGAACAGTTCAGAGCCCACTCGTCTAAAGGACTGAACATTTACCGTATCAAGGTTAATTATACATCGGATGTCTTTAGAAACGGATTTGACCCATTGGTTCTGCTTCGTAATCTTAGGGAATCCTCTAAGTTTTATTATGTAGAGCCGTATGAACATACCGTCCCGGTTCTCAGTAAGTTTAAGGCGCTTGATCTGTGCCTTAAGCCGACAATTTATGTCGCAACAGATGCGGGCTTGGAAGAACTGAAAAATCTGTCCTTTGATCCGTCCTTGATAGAGATAAGGAAACTGAGAATCTCTGATGAGAAGACAGACGGGGAAAAGACTTGTTCCGGTAAGGAAGGAATCGACAAGGATCTGCTTAAAGAATTTCTGATAGGCAGCAGCGACATGCTGGAATCAATGGAAAGAGCTATCATGCATTATGAAAAGACGGACTCTCAGGATGCCCTTAATGAGGTGTTCAGGGCTGTTCATACCATAAAGGGTGATGCGGGATGCACAGGACTCAAAGGGCTGAAGGAAGTCGCCCATTCTTTAGAGACACTGCTCGAGCGTCTCCGCAAAGGCGAGATCAAAAGGTCGCCCGAGATCGTAGATACACTTCTTGCCGGTACCGATGCGTTTAAGGAGATGATAAGCGGTATTGAAAACAATATGCATGTATCACACCATAGTATCCAGGATCGTATATGCAGGCATCTTGGAGAAAAGGACGAAGCGGTAGCCGGGCGAGTGTCTCTGTTGCCGGATGGATCCGAAAAGGTTTTTTTAATGCAGGCAAGGCAGTATATAGACATACTCCGGGACAACATTAAGCCTCTGCCGCTGGATTCCTGCAGGGCAAAGATAGTAAGGAGGGCTCTCGAGGGTCTGGACAAAGCTGCAAGTTTCATGAAAATCGGAGAACTGAACATTCTTATACAAAAGGCCTTAGGCACGATCGGCGGCACAGATGACACGTTAGTTTTAAAGGCGGTGGAGGACATTAGCATATTCATTGAAGGTGTCGGGAAGGGGCGTCTCAGACTTGGAGAGATACTGGTCAGGGACGGCAAGGTCTCAGAAAAGGATGTAAGGGATGCCCTTTCCAGACAGGAGAAGATAGGCCGGATACTCACCGATGAAAACAATGTCGGCGAAAAAGACATGGGGGAAGCGGTCAGGAAGCATGAAATTATGGATCGTGCCGGCCGTGCCAGATCATCAGCAACACCGGAGACAAGGACCATGCGGGTTGAAGAAAGCAAGATAGAACGTCTTTCGGACATGACCGGAGAACTCCTTGTCTCAAAAAATACGTTTGAACATCTTATATCGCAGATTGCTTCAAAAGGCAAAGTTACGCCATCAATGATCAAGTCACTCAAGGACAACATGTATCTCCTTGCAAGGGTTACAAATGATATGCACCATGGTGTAATGTCTCTCAGGATGGTTCCGGTTAAAAGTATATTCCAGAAATTCAGCAGAGTTGTAAGGGATATATCAAGAAAACAGAACAAGATGATAGATTTTATTACCGAAGGAGATGATACCGAAGTAGATAAGCAGGTGGCTGACAAACTCTCCGACCCTCTAATCCATCTTGTGCGGAATGCATGTGACCATGGAATAGAGGGCCCAGACGAAAGGAGAGCGGCAGGAAAGCCTGAAAGAGGCAATGTGATTCTTTATGCGTCCCAGGAAGGCAGCAATCTTGTCATCCGAGTTACTGATGACGGAAGGGGAGTAAACAGAGAGAAGCTTTTTGAGAAAGCCAAGAGCATGGGTTTTGATGCCGACTCCCCTGATGATGATAATTTGCTTGACTATATATTTATGCCCGGTATTTCTACGAAAAAGGAGGTCACCGATGTTTCAGGGAGAGGGGTGGGCATGGACGTGGTAAAAACGGCCGTGCTTTCTCTTGGTGGAGATGTTGGAGTGGTTTCTGAGGAAGGCAACGGGTCAGAGATAACCCTCAGCATTCCTACGACCATGGGAATAAACGATGCCCTCCTTGTGGAGGCTGACGGTAAGCTGTATGCATTACCCCTGGATTACGTAGTTGAAACAGTAAAGATAACAACAAATAAACTGAGGAAGCACAGAAACAACATATTGTTTCACTGCCGCAACGAGGTATTACATGCTGTAAGGCTGGGTGACATGCTTAGCGGGACGGGCAATGGCAGGGATAAACTGAAAAATGATGTGGAAATTCCGGTTGTCATATTAAAGACAGGCACAGCCAAGTTTGCACTGGTTGTAGACAGGTTACACAAAAAAATGGAGCTTGCCGTAAAGCCCGTCCCTGATAGTCTCTCTATGATAGATATTATCGGCGGGGTCAGTATTCTCGGTGATGGAAGTGTGGTCCTGATATTAAATCCGGAAAGGCTTTTCCGGTCTGCCGGAGGGGGAAATCAGTGAATATTTATTTGTGGATAATAAACATTTTCCTGATTGCTGTGCTTACAATCGCTGTTGTTGCATGGAGAAAGTGCAGAAACGACAAGTTGCGTCTGAATGACGAATTCATGGAATACCGTGAGGCACAGAGACAACATATCAAAGGGATTGCAGAGCTGATCGTATCATTTCAGAAAAATGCCTTGACGTCGAAAGAAATTCTTTCTGTTGTTGAAAGTCAGCTTGTAAGCGCCAGCAACAGGATAGAAGGGTCGTCGGTACAGGTGGTCAGGAGCTTTTCAGACCTGGTACATCAAATCGAGGAAATTAAGAACCTTAACAGGGCGTCCATATTCAAGATGTGCATTTCTCTTCAATCGATTGAAGGATCTGCCCTGGAGAACTGCAAGAGAGATCTGCAGTCCTGCCTGAAACAGGAGAATATTTGTCCGGATATGCCTAAAGTTCTCGAAAAAGTCACGGCATTGGGAACTGATACCGTGCAGAGACTGTTGGTTAGCGTTGAAAGATACAAGAGTGCTGCTGAATATGCTGAAAATATGGATAATGTATTGGACAACATACTTCCGTTTTCTGATAATGTTGCGGAGATCGCAGATCAGACAAACCTGCTTGCGCTTAATGCATCCATTGAGGCAGCGAGAGCCGGTGAATATGGTGCAGGATTCGCAATAGTTGCTGACGAGGTCAGAAAACTTGCCGCAAAATCCGCAGAACAGGCCTCTGTAATAAAAAAAGAGATCAAGGGTCTTAATGAATATGTTGTCCGGATCGGCGATCAAATCAGGAATACAGCAAGCAGTGAGGAGATGAAGATAAGGGATGTCCAGAATATAGTAGCAACGGTTTTTGATGCCATAAAAGAGTCAACATTAAAATTCAATGATATCACCGGTTCGTCAATGCAGTCAGTGGACAAAATCAAAGAAGAAATCAAGGAGATAACGTTTAATATGCAGTTTGAAGATATAACAAAACAGATGACATCGCATATAATTGAGGCGATAAGCAGAATCAGAGAAGATATTGATGCCTTGCTCGGCTCGGAAAAGATAGAGTATAATTTGAACCAGATCGGAATAAAAGATGAGATATTCAGGGAGCTTAAAGCTCTTTATACTATGGAACATGAAAGGAAAATGGCTCGGGAGGCACTTGACATATCAGCGACCGGTGGTTGCGGTCCCCATGGGACGGGCCCTGCAGAAGAAGAGGGAAATGTAACGTTTTTCTGATTCGTAAAAAGGGCGCATTACTGTTAAGGCAGGGACATTCGCTGCCTCTGCAACATTAGCACCCGGTCGGATAATGATTATGCTGAGCTTTTATTGTACCTGATATTAATCTGATAGGCGATGCTGGCGTGGTCTGTGGAAATATCGCCTTCCCTGCCCGGGCAGGCCATCCTGCCTCTCGAGATGGTCTTGTGCTCCCTGATCTGCCTGGCGATTATATCCGTCAGGTCAAAGCCGCCGTTGTCGCAGCCTTTTATCATACATTCCATGTTGAAAAAGGCGTGACTTGAGGGAAAGATATTGACCGTGCGTTCCATGAGCACGGGATTTTCCGCCTTATGGAAATACGTCATGTGAATCACTATGCCCGATACCTTCGGGTAGCGGTCGCAGACCAGTCCGGCTTCCATCCTGGCCTGCTTCTTTGATTCCATTTTTTTCAAATAATCCTGTCTGTGCATGTTGTCTTTTTAACCGTGGGGAGGTTCCGCAGCGTTTTTTTTTAACAATTGGTCTCATTAAAAAAAGGCCGCAAAGTTTAAAGTATTTGCGGCCTTTTATATGCTGACAAAACTTTTCCCTTTTGTTTTATGGTGACATTTTTTGCCGGAAAAGTCAAGAAATTGACTGCTTCTTCCTGCCGGATACGGCTTCCTTGAGGCTTTTACCTGCTTTGAACCGGGGCGCCTTGGTGGCTTTTATCTTTATGGTCTCTCCGGTGCGGGGATTCCTGGCGTTTCTTGCTTTTCTCTTCGTCACACTGAACGTGCCGAAACCGATAAGGCTGACGCTCTTCCCTTTTTTAAGGGATGCCGAGATGCTGTCGAATACTGCATTTACGGCCATCGTCGCCTTTGCCTTTGTTAACGCCGCTGATTTTGCTACCTGTTCGATTAAATCACCCTTCCTCATGAGTTACCCCCTTCGTTTGAAAATTTATCTGATTAGGTTAACTGTTTATTTGTTTTTTTTCAACTCAGATTTCAGGCGCAATCCGCGCGGCGCTCCGCAATGCAGCTCCTGCACGTTTATGCAACATTAAGTTTCATTTATCAATCACTCCCCTGAAAACATCCTGCACTTCTTCCAGTATCTTCCCGTGAACCTCCGGGGTACCGCCGACTATGTTGCCTGTCAGGAGATAGTCCCCGCCCCCTCCGAAATCAGTGATAATGCCGCCAGCCTCTTTTATCAGGATGCTTCCGGCCGCCACGTCCCAGGGGCTCAGCCCTATTTCAAAGAAACCGTCGCATCTCCCGCAGGCGAGGTGGGCGAGGTCAAGGGCCGCCGACCCGGCCCTCCTGATGTCGCTGACCCTGTGAAAGATATTCCTGAAGAGCCTGAGATATTCGTCTATCCTCTCTTTTTTGCGGAAAGGGAAGCCTGTTGCAATCAGGCCGTGTTTCAGTTCGCTGATTGCGGACACACTGACCGGCCGGCCGTTCAGAAATGCGCCGGCGCCTTTTTCCGCTGTAAAGACCTCTTTTCGCAAGGGGTCGAAGACAAGCCCCGTGATTATCTCTCCCCTGAATTCAAGGGCTATTGAGACGGCAAAGGCGGGATAACCGTGAATAAAATTCGTGGTACCGTCAAGCGGGTCTATTATCCACCTGTATTCCCCCGCGGTCGCATCTTTAACGGACTCTTCGGCCAGGAAATGGTGCCCGGGAAATTCCTTCTTAATGACCGACAGGATGGTACGCTCCGATTCCCTGTCGACATGTGTGACAAAATCGGATGCCTGTTTCGTGTCGATATCCTCCTTTGATATTTTGCCGAGATTTTCAAGGATGATATCCCCTGCAAGCATTGCAGCCCTGAATGCGGTACCCAGGAATCTGCTTTCAGCGTCTTTCATGACTTGTCGCCCCATACCAGCACATGCCGGTCGCTTACCGCTTCAACGGTCAGATAATCGAGTCCGGCGCGGCTTAACTGCCGCCGGATCTCCTCTATAGTATATGCGGCCAGCAGTGAATTGTAAAAGTCTTTTTGCAGGACGGACGGGGCGTCCGCTGCATAGAGCCGGACCATTTCCTCCGCATTCCGGCGGCTGTCCGGACGCATCAGGTCCATTATAAAGACCGGCGCGCGGTGCCGCGCGCATGCCGCGACCGCCCCCCACAGTATCAACGGGTCACAGAGGTGATGCAGGAGGCTGTTGGATATCACGGCGTCGTATTTTTTTGATGATAATTCATCGTCGGGCAGACGGCACAGATTGAGTCTGATCTGATGTGAGAGACCTCTTTTTTCCACATCGCGCATTCCTATGTCAAGCATGGCCTGCGCTCCGTCAACGCCTGTTATGCGCGCGCCGGGAAAGGCGTTTGCAAAACGTATGATGACATCGGCTGTCCCGCATCCGAGGTCCAGCACCTCGCCGCCTGAGAAGTCCGGGAACCTCGACATGAAATGCGAGACGAACGCATCGTGGGGCTCCGAGAAATCAGCCGCTGCATATGCCTCGGCCTGCGCCCTGTCGTTCATTAAATCATGCTCGGGTATGCGTTTCATTTCACTAAAGCACCCCGCAGGTTTTTCCCTGCGGTGGCGCGGCATCCAGCCGGCGGACTCCTGTGCCCGTTTATGCCACATGGGGTTTTACTTCCACTGACTCTGTATGTCATATGTGCCGTGGCGTCTGAATCTTCTTTTTATACTGTCAAGGTCATCCCCCGCCAGGTTGTCCAGGGAATACTCCCCCATGTGTTCCTCGTTCTGCAGGTAGTACAGGTAACCTATGTCTTCGGGCTCGAATCCGATCAGGCGCGCGCCGATCCCGTCAGCCTTGACAGGGTCCGCGGAGGCTATGGCTGTTTTCATTTCAACGGCGGTACCGTCCACAGGGCCGTCACCCTCCATGCAGACAAAGCCGTCGAGTATAACGAGGTCGGGCCATGCCTTCTTTGCAAACCCCACGATATTCCTGTGGATCATTTTCACACTCTTGCGGTACGCCGGATACTGCCTGAACAGGAAATTGATGAGCCGGTTCGGAAGCGCCCTCCTTGCCATCGACACTGTCCCGGCGGGCAGCCTGTCGATGAAGGTCTTGGGGGCGTCGACCTCGATGCCGCCTTTCATGCCGTGGATCATCGCCATGTCCTGCCTCAGCACAAGGCCGGCCATGTTTTTTATCCCGAACGTGGCGACAGCGAAATTGTGCGTCTTGGGGATGGCGAGAGATATTTTGTAATCGAATTCCGTTATGCGCCCGGACAGCCTCATGTGCGTATCGCCGACCACCGAGAGGATGGGTATGTTTATGTATTCCCTGTCATCGTCAAAGTGGGTGAGTGAAACATTGGCGTATTTTTTCTCAAGCCCGTAATAGCCGTAATCCTCAAACACCTTTGTCGTCGGAAGTCCCCTGTAAAAAGCGGACGCGGAGCTTTCACCCACCACTATGGGCGTGTCCGGAGCCATGTCCCTTATAAATTCAATAACGGCCTCTACAGCCTCCACGTGGGTGTTGGCAAACCAGGGTTTAAGCGCCACGAGATTGGGTTTGATGAGGATGTTTCCGGCGTTTTTCACCGGCCCGAGGTCTTCACGGATCAGGGAGAGGCATTTTTTGATGTTCTCCTTCCTGTCGTCTCCTTTTATAAGTGCGGCTTTTTTCTTATTATTCATGAGCACCCCTGAAATTGTATCAATCTTAAAGCGGCATCGTTAAGTTTACCTTACAGTTGCATAAAAACACCGCCTGCGGGCAGGAGAGTCCGGAGGAAAAGCTTTATCTGCGATACATCCAGGACATATCCCGCAGGGCATATCAACGTCTTTTGGAATTTCACTCTCCGTTACGTCCTGCAACAGGGACATCTTTCCAATATCCCATCGCTTTATAAAGGTTTTACGGCGGACTCTCCTGCCTGCTTATGCAACATTAAGGTTTACCTTACAGTGGCATAAAATTAAAAACTCGCCCTGTTCTTCACATATTCAAATGAGCCGTCATTTGCCCACATATCAAGCAGCGAAGGCTCTTTCAACTGCATCCCCCTGTGCCTTGAAACCGCGACGTAAGCGGCCTTCAGGTCCTTCAGCCCGCTCATGTCGCCCCAGAGCTTTTCAAACTGCGCCACCGGATATACATCCTCCTGGCCGCTTCCCCAGACATATTTCACATCCTTGATGGTCACGTACGTCGGGATTCTTCTCTCAACCCCCCGGACCGCATCGAGTATCTCATCCCGCCTGTTGCCGTCAAGAAGGGTATCCCTGTCAATACCGAAGAACTCCAGCAGGGAGTCGACGGTTATCCAGTTTGTAAGTGTATTATAATAACTTAATTCAAATTCGTCTTCCTCCCGGGGCAGCGCCGTCCCCTCCACGAGCCGGATGTGCCCGTCCACCCGGGCGAGACCTCCGCCCGTGTCTTCAATGCGTCTCGGGGTTACTTCGAATGTAATACACTGCTCCCCGGCAATGTGCATGCCCAGCAGCACAGGTTCAATATACGCCCCCAGTGTATCGATGTTGTGGCATAGAAGATATTTCAGACCGGGATTGTCCCTTATCATGCGCGCGAGGACTCCGTTTTTCAACATGTTGGGGATTTCATACCAGTGTCCCGGGGGATTAAACCTGAGTATGGGGCTGTTTTCGCTGTAGTCTTCGCCCTCCCCCCTTTGTTTCGCCCACTCAATCAGCGCGGCATGAGTATCATCCAGCACCTTCTGTGCGTTGTCATCCAGCTTCTGGCGGAGCTGACCCTCCCAGTGAAATCTCAGGTCCCTCTCCATGGGATAGACCCTGCGGCCGATGGTCTTTGAGGGGGACAGGTGGATGCGGCCGGCACATCCGAAATATGAAAAGCTCCGGAGGTACCGGGCAATGGCGTGGTGGGTCAGGTAACTTGTGGTGAACACATGCTGTATCTCATGGCCCGACAGCATCCCGGTCCGCTTGCTCTTGGCAAGGTGTATCTCAATAAACGTCCTGTATCTTCCGTCCATTTTCACGAAGGGGTTAACGGGTTTGACAACCGCCGCCCCGCGGGACCACCGGCTTCCCATGCCCCCTGCGAATGTGACCACCGCGGCCTCGCGTTTCCTTAAGGCCTCCATTCCGGCTTCATGAAACCGCCGGAAAGCGGAAGGTGCGCCGGATGAGAGGGCGTCCTCATCATCTTCAAAATGCAGTATGTCTCCATACCGGACATCCTCTATCACCGCGGTCCGCGGCAGCCGGTTTTTTGCAAGCCCGATCTCTCCCCTTTTAAGCATGGCCTTCATGTGCTCGTGCGAAGCTGGGTCGAAGCCGTACTTTTCCCTGATTTCTTCCTCGCCCGGGCCTTCTCTTGTGTTTAAATTGATCACCCCCGCAGGCGCCGGGGGCATAACTGGCATCTTTGCGAGGCCCCCGGTGAAGAGCCCGGCCGTGATGCCCTCGTGATTAATCGCAAAGTCATACACAACCGGATCAATAATAAAGGGATATGAAGAGCTGTATACCGCTTTCAGATCGTTCATTATCTCACCGGCCCTTTTTTTGAATACATCCCGTACCCCGGGGTTGACTATAAACGCCATGCCTCCCCCGGACATTCCGCCGAGCATCAGGAAACCGAGGTAATCACCCCTGAATTCATGCCCGAGCCTGTTTATCAGGTCTTCGGTGAATGCATTGTTCACCCATGGAACGACGGGCTGTATGGCCTCTTCCCAGTCCTCTGTCGTTAGCCTGCCGAGTTCCCTCATGTCGCCGGCCTTCAGTGCATCGACTATTTCATCGAACAGGCTGATTCCCTTCAACCTGGCCTGCCACTGCCTTTCATATTTCAGGAGATACTTTTCCGTGACCATTTCGAGTATCGGCCCCACATCCTGTGATATTCCGCCGTGCACGAGCACCATGGAGTCGACTATCTTTTTTTCCACCCCGGGCGGAATATCTTCTTCGGTGAAAACATGATGCCGGGGCAGCAGGCAGCCCCGGCTTACGCCGAACTCGGGATCACCTTCGGCAGCGGCAACGCCCGTAATCAGCTTTATGCCCGGCCAGAGCCCGCCCGAATCCTGCCATCCCCCGCCGGAGCCCCCGAGCCATTCCCCGAGGATCGCCCTTGAGGCCACAATACGCCTGTCCTCTTCCTGCAGGGGACCGGTCAGGTTTCTTATCTGGCCGCTGAATCTCATCAACTGTGTTATGATGGCCGCCAGGAGGGTTGTGCTTACCGCAAGCCTGGAGCCCTTGGGTATGCCGTTCACCCTCGTGACTATCTGAATCCCTCCTGTTTCGCCGGTCAGCCTTTTCAGAATGTCCTGCAGCCGGATATCCCTGTTCTCAAAGCATGGGGGAATGATCCCTGAGGCCACGACACCGGCCTTGAGCAGGGAGAGATGGTCATTGCCGAAATTGAACAGCTCCCGCAGCGTGTGTATCTTCTTGGATGCCCTCAGGTCCGTGGAGACCAGATGTATGACCGGCTCCCGTATAAAACGGCACCAGCATTCACACGGCGGCCTCAGCGGCTCATTGCCGCCGTGGATTCTCAGGTCAACCGACAAATTGACAACCCTGGCGCCTTCCGGGAAATCCATACCGAGAAAAAATATATCCGACCACCCGCTGTGTGAGGGGTCGAGCCTCACGGGTGATGCATCCATACCCACGGGATACAGGCCGGTTACGGGGTCGGGAGCCGTCATCACGGCAGGCACGGAGAACGGATATTCATCCGGGCTGTCGATGTTGTAGAGGTGATGATTCTCCCTGCGCCGGCTTATCGACAGCTTCACCTGATCGATCAGATACTTGAAGGAAAGCTTATAGTACGCATCCGCGACCGCGCTGAACACGGTGCGGTTCCGGACACCTTTGTCATTAATCTCTCTCAAGTATACGGCAATGGATTTTTCGAAATCCCTCGCAAATGCGGCCTTCACCCCGTCAGACGGGATTTTCCCCTGCCCGGGTGTCTTCCGGTCTCTCATGAGGTGAAACCTGTAGATTGCAAACAGGAACAGGGATGCCCTGACTTTGTGGTAGAGATTGTCGGAGGATGTGCGGAAGGCTTCCAGCTCACCGGCGAGTTTCAGTATCTGTCCCCTGTCTTTGTCGTGCAGGAGGGAGTCAATGGAGCGATGGCGGACGGCTTCATCTTCGCTCACTATTGTTTCGACAAGCACGTTGGACATAGGCGGATTCAGTATTTTAACATATTGTCAGTGTTACATAAAACTTAACCCTGATGTCGCACAAGCCGGCAGGGGAGTCCGGCGTAAAACCTCCGGACTCTCCTGCCCGCGGGCGGTGGTTTTATGCCGCTGTAAGGTTACACTTAATGTCGCCCATAAGACAGGCGGGCGGGAGCGCAAGATCATGAAGGGCAAATCAGTATATCCGGCAAAGATAACACGCCCCGTTTATGCGGAAGTGCTGAATCGCGAGAGGTTGTTCCGCCTGCTTGACGGCAAACGCAACAGGCCTGTCATCTGGATAACGGGTCCTCCGGGTTCGGGGAAGACCACTCTCCTCAACAGTTATATAGATTCCAGGAGACTTCCATGCCTGTGGTATCAGGTTGATGAGCATGATTCCGATACAGCCACATTCTTTTATTACATGGGGCTGGCGGCAAAGAAAGCCCGTCCCCGGAGGCGGCAGCCCCTGCCCGTTCTGACGCCGGAATACCGGAAATCCATCCCCGCTTTCACAAGGCGGTACTTCGGGGAGCTTTTCAGCAGGCTTGGGCAGCCGTTTGTGATAGTGCTTGACAACTATCACGAGGCGGATCGCCGGTCGTTACTGCACGTGGTTATGAGAGAGGGTCTCTCATGTATTCCCGAAGGGGTCAATGTTGTAATTATCAGCCGTGACAGCATGCCGAAAGAGCTTGTGCGCCTCAGGGTCAATGGAATGGTTTCCCTCCTTGCATGGGAAGACCTGCAGCTCACCCTTGACGAGGCAGAGGGCATCATCCGTATCAGGAGGGATGTCCCAAGGGAAACGGCTGAAACTCTCCACCGCCGGTCATCCGGATGGGTGGCCGGGCTTGTGCTCATGCTTGAGAGGGGAGACACAGGCGGCGGGGAATATCAGTACCCTGAAAGCGCCTCCCATGATGAGATATTCGACTATTTCGCCAATGAAACATTTGACGATGCCGATGCGGAGAGCAGGGAGTTCCTGCTGAAGACATCCGTGCTTCCCGTGATGAACCCTGATATGACCATGAAACTCACGGGACTGGACCGTTCCGCCGGGATACTCGCGGCCCTGTATCAGAGAAACTATTTCATTGCCAAACGGCCCGGGGCCGAGGACAAGTATCAATATCATCCGCTTTTCAGGGAGTTCCTCCTTTCCTGTGCGTACAGGGCATATCCCCGCAAAGAACTCCGCAGATTGAGGCGGAAGGCCGCCCTGCTACTGGAGGATGCCGGAGAGACGGAGGAAGCGGCCCACCTCTACATCGTTTCAAGGGACCGGCGGGGGCTTGCAAATCTCATCATGAAGCATGCGGAGGGGCTTGTTGCACAGGGCAGAAACCAGATGCTCGGGCAGTGGATCAGGAGCCTTCCGGAAGAGTTTCTCGACAATGCTCCATGGCTCCTTTTCTGGCTTGGCGTATGCGAGTTGCCTTTTGATTCACCGGTGAGCCGCGTCCTGTTTGATCGGGCCTACAGGCGATTTGCGGCACAGGAGGACGTCAGCGGAATGTTTATGTCCTGCTGCGGGGCGGTTGATGCGGTTTTATATGAACAGGCGGATTTCAAATTGCTTGATAAGTGGATAGCCGTGCTTGAAGGGCTTTTCCGCTCCGGCCACCGTTTCCCCTCCACGGAGACAAAAAGCCGAGCGATATCCAGCATGTTTATATCCCTGCTGATGAGACAGCCCTCTCATCCTGAAATTGAAGAGTGGGCGCAGCGCGTTCTTGCCGCCTGCCGTGAGGTCAGGGACCCCGGTCTCAGGATATTGTCGGAGGTTGATGTGTCGCTGTATTACCAGTGGACGGGCCGGTTCTCAAAGGCGGAAGAGGTAATCGCCCCGCTCAGGAGCCTGGCGCGGGACGGGCGCGTCTCACCCCTGGCCTTTACAACATTGAAGGCGTTCGAGGCGATGTGCTACTCGCTTAAGGGCATGCACAGCCTGTGCCTTGAGACGGTTTCCGAGGGACTCGGCGTTGTGCGGAGCAGCGGTGTGGATACGATGTTGCTGCAGCTTCTGATGCACGGAGCATCCGGCTGCCTCGGTACCGGCGACCTGGAGGGGGCAAGGAGGCTGTTTGAAGAGGCGGAGGGGAAAGCGGGAGATTCGCAGATCATGAACACAGCATACTACCGGTATTTGCTGGCATGGGAGGCCATGCTCCGCCATGACCTGCTGAATGCCTTTGAACATATAAGCATAGCCCTTGACCTTGTAGTCACGGCAGGATTCCCTTTCATGGAGGCCATGATCCGCTATGCAATGGCACAGGTGCTGTTTGAGCGCGGCGAACATCACGAGGCGGCTGAAGCCCTCTCCACGGCATGCGGGATCGGGCGCGGCATGAAGAGCCTCATGATAGAGTATATGTGCCTCGTGTCCGGGGCATATTTTGCGCTTGCCACAGGGAAAAAACGCAACGCCCTCGGTTTTCTCAGGCAGGCGATGGCCCTGGGCAGAAGACACGGGCTTGTTTATTTCATCTTCTGGCGGCCCCGTGTGATGGCCCGGCTGTGTGTCGGCGCGCTGGAGGCCGGAATAGAAAGAGAGTATGTCATTGATCTTGTAAAAAGGCACAACCTCATCCCCGACACACCCCCCCTTCATGTCGAGGACTGGCCCTGGCCTGTAAAAATATACACCCTCGGCCGGTTCGGCCTGCTCGTAAACGGAAGACCGGTGCGTTTCCTGAAGAAGGCCCGGCAGAAACCGGTAGCCCTGCTGAAGGCCTTGATCGCATTCGGCGGCAGAGGGGTCGGCACGGGCAGGCTCATCGACGCACTCTGGCCCGATACATACGGTGATGCCGCTGTCAGCGCCTTTACAACCACGCTCCAGCGGCTGCGCGGGATACTCGGCAACGAGGCGGCGATCCGTGTCGGTAAAGGCAAGGTGACCCTGGACCATCTATACTGCTGGGTGGATGCATGGGCATTTGAAAGAATCCTCTCGGAGATCGAGACAAGGGTCAGGAGCACGAAGAGCCCCGGAAAGGTGTTTGAATTATTCGAGAAGGCCCTGTGCATGTATAAGGGCGATTTTCTCGGGGAAGATGCGGAGTTTCACTGGACATTCTCCATGCGGGAACGTCTCAGGAACAGATTTCTGCGGCATATTGCAGGTACGGGGGAATACCTCCGGCAGAACGGTCAATTTAAAAGGGCGATAGAATGTTGCAGGAGGGGGCTGGAAGTGGATCCGCTTGCAGAGGAGCTGTACCAGCAACTCATGAAGTGTTACGCCCGCCTGGGCTACCGCGGTGAAGTGAAAAAGACCTATTACAGTTGCCTGAATGCACTCTCCGGCGTCCTTCGCGTAAAGCCCTCACCCGAGACCGAGGCGGTCTACAGGGAAAGCATGAAATAACCGGTTCACCCCCTCCCCGGCCCTTCCGCAATAATCCCCCTGCCTCATACCCGGCGGGCCCCTGAACTCCGGCCGGGGTTTTTACGGCAGACCACCCTGCCGGTTTATGTGGCATCAAGGTTATATCGGGGCTTTCTGTGACCTGTTTGTGACATCCCGTATGGTAAAAAATAACCAACACCACATTGAGTGATTGAAATACCCGTCGGTTTCAGCAGGAAAGGGGGGTATCCGGTCATGAAAAAGGTATTGTTTTTATTCACGGCAACGGCGATGCTGCTGCTTTTCAGCCTCAATTCATCTTATGCTGTAACCATCAGCTTTGACCCTGTAGATCAGGATGTGCTCTCAGGTGAGCAAGCCTTTGTGGATATTGTTATATCGGGGCTGGGAGATTATACACCACCTTCTCTTGGCATGTTTGATCTTGATATCCTTTTTGATCCGACTGTGCTTTCTTTCAACAGTGCAGTCTACGGCGATCCCGTACTTGGAGACCAGCTGGACCTATCGGGATTTGTAAGTTACACTAATACCATTCCCGAATATGGCAATGTTAATCTCTTTGAGCTTTCTTTTGATTCCCCTTATGATCTGGATACATGGCAGGCGGGGAGTTTTACCCTTGCAACCCTTAGTTTTGATACCCTTGCCTTAGGGTCAAGTTCTTTAGATGTCTATATCAATTCCCTATCTGATGCCTGGGCAAGTCCTCTTTATGCTACTGTGCAGAGTGGAAATGTCAATGTGGTTCCTGAGCCCGGCACTTTACTGCTTGTGGGAAGTGGTCTGGCAGTAATAGGGTTTTTAAGAAAAAGAAAGAAGCAGTAAAAGACTGCAAATTACTTGTGAGTATTTAGAAATTCATCAGGAGACAGTGCTGTGAGGAGTAAAAATGAAAAAATGGAATCTTACCGGAATTCAAAGGTATTGTATTAAAGGTCTGTTTGTTTTTCTCACACTCATCTTTACAGCCATTCCATTATCTGCGGTTACCGGGGACCTTGATAACGATGATGATATAGACAGAGATGACGTACGTATCCTTCTGCAGTATCGGAACCAGTCTTCAGAAAATTGCCCTGAATGTGATATCGACGGTGACGGTGTAATCACAGGGCTTGATGCAAGGAAACTTGTCCTTCTGTGTACACTCCCCGGATGTGAGATTGTCTCTCATGAAAACCAGCCGCCTGTTGCAAATGCAGGGGAGGACAGGATTTTAGTTCTCCCTGAGGGAGAGACTGCAACAGATGTTCAGCTTGATGGAAGTGCTTCCAGTGATCCTGACGGCACCATAACGCGGTACATATGGACAGGAGACCCTGACCCTGAGGATCTGGTGACCCCCGTACTCTCTCTATCTCAGGGGTTTTATACCTTTACTCTTGTTGTAAAGGATGAGAAAGGATCGGAGAGTACCCCTGACAGTGTCGCAGTCACAGTGCTCGGTATCCCGGAGGTTATCCCTCCTCCCCGGGTAAGTTCCGGGCAGACGGTTATTCTTCGCGGACGTACTGTACCCGGTGTAAATGTTATCGTAAGGGGTGGAGCGGAGGAGACATACGGGCAGGCGCATCCTGATACGGGTTATTTTCAGGTGTCTGTCCGGCTCAACGGCGGGGAGAATCACCTTGGTGTATATGCCGAATATAATGGGGTGGAGAGTAATCCTGCCCATGTTGATGTTAAACAAACCGCGCCGGGTCTCGTCCTTGAGAGAGTCTCTCCGGATACCGGACAGTCAGGCTCGATACTGAACCTCACAGGCAGGGGCTTCACCCCTGATAAGAATGTGATGGGGGTTTATTTCAAGGGAACTGAACAGGGGGCCGCAGGATTTGTGCTTGAAGCCACTGAGACCATCATGAAGGTCGTTGTTCCATTTGTGTTTCTGAATACGGATGAAGAGATTCAGGTCTATGTGTACAGCGACACAGATGTGTCCAATTCCCTTCCCTTCAACGTAGTCCCTGCGGTCGATCCCACACCGGATGTTCAGGGCAACGAACTCTCAGAAGAATTTGACCTCTTGATTCTCAAGACACAGAGGACACTCGGAAAAATGGAGCAACTCGTAAAGCCCTATGTGCCTGAGGAGACATGGAATAAGATTGAGGAGAATTTAAATCGTATCATCACCTTCCTGGAGGACGTGAAGGTCTCCTTCCCCACTGATTATGACCCGCAGATGCTTTCAGCACTGGATTCAATATTCGGCAGTGACATCTTTATCCTCATAAACGGAAAGCTCGACCTGATAAATGAGATTCTAAGCCATTCCACAACGGGAGAGGCTATCTGCAATGTCGGTGAAGTCCTCGGAATACTGAATGATATTATAGGAATCCTGCGCTGGGTCGATCGTGCATTGATAGCAGGCGAGGCGATCTGCTTTTTCGTCTGTCAGCCTGCTTTGCCTGTATTAGAGACCGCAAGACAGATTGTCGAGGGGGTTCTTGATATACTCTATATAATCAGGGATATCCTCAATCTTGTCCCAACACAGGCAGATGCTGCAAGCTGGTATATTGATGCGGTCGGTCCTTATGAAGGTGTGGACCCTCGCATCCTGTTTACCGGCACCTCGGACACACTCGGTCTCTATACCGATTTTTCTAATGGCGGATTCAATAGATTTATAGGCAGGATTTCTACAATCGGCAGGGTGGTGCTTGACCTCCTTGATATAGATGTCGGCAGGATAACCATTGAGGATGTAAATGTTCCGTCAACCGCTCAAAGTTTGAACACCTCTCTTGTAAGTAATATTACCACCGGAGACAATCCTGATATCGGTGCAGACATCCACACACTCCGGGTCTATGATCTGCCTGAAGGCACGGACAGGATGGATGTCAGTATTGATGTCCAGGGTTCCTGCGGTCCTTATCACTACCCTGACAGACTCTGTATGACTCCTGAATGTCTGGCAGACCCTCCCGAGTATCCCGAGCATTTCGAGACCACGGTCATTGAGGCGCCGATTATCGATGGAATGTACTGGCATGATATCTATGGTGGATGGTATGTCTGGGGACTCGGGTTTAGTACCATGTGCGGCGATGTGTTCAAAGTCTACTGGAACGGTGATGAGGTCGATTGTACCTGCATAGCTGAACTTGATACGGACTCATTTGTGACTCAGTGCACCTCCATTTTTGATGATCCCGGCAGGATGGAACTTAAACTGGTTGATCGTGATGATCCATACAATCAGGATTACTGGAGAAAAGGCCCTTCAGTAAGCACCGGATTACCTCCATGGAAGGACCTTGTCATTCATAAGATTATTCCCTCAAGTGGTTACATAGGCGATAGAGTATCAATAATTGGCGATCACTTCAGCCCTCATCCAGAGGATATGGTTGTAAGGTTCGGGGTCAATGACTGGTATCCAGGAGAGTCTCCCACGCACCCGGTTGAGATTGTTTTGGGTGTAGAGATTGGCCAGGGGGCACCCTATGATCGACTTACATTCATAGTGCCGGAGGAGCTTCGCAGACTTCAGGGTGAAAATCTGAAAGTGAGTCTCATGCTGGATGTTGATTATGGGAGGGATGGGCAGTTTGCCGGGGAATTTGCCCTTAAGGGTGTCGAGAGTGCCGCCTGGGCGGACCAGGACTTGATTGCATTTGGAAAACCGAACGGTTACATCAGATCTGCAGTGGTCAGTGACATAACAGGTGACGGAGTCAATGACCTGATTGTAGGTGTCTCACAGGACCAGTCCGGACCGGGGCAGTACATGGGGGCAGTATATATAGCCTTCGGTCCTGTAGAGGGGGTTTCCCTGCCCACGGGACAGCAATACATGGACCTGGATATAAATGCCACGGATATCTACTGGGATGTGGTCATTTCGGGAGATTATACAGCCTGCTATTCTCCGGACAGCAATTTCTGCCAGCGTATCGGAAACTCACTTGCCACAGGGGACATAAACGGGGATGGCATAAATGACTTACTCATCGGAAGCACAGACCTGAACGAGGAGGGCTCTCATCTTTTAAATCCCGACACTTTTCAAGATACACATCAAGATGTTGGATCCAAAGGCCACACTGGCGGTGCTGCCTATATCTATTATGGACGCCCGAGGGAACAGTGGAATCGCTGGTATGATATCCCCTATGGTGAATATGATATTCGTATCAGAGGAGATAACTTTCGGGAATTGGGCTATCAGGTTGCGGTGGCCAGTCTAAACGGTGACAATTACGGGGATATTATCGTCTCCGCACCACGACAACCCTTCAACCCCGGTCAGCCCGATATAGACTGGTCAGGAAAGGTCTATGTCATCTTCGGCAATAATGAATTGCCGCAAAACATTATAGTAGATAATATTCCTTCATCTATAGACGGTGTGGTCATAACGGGCGAGAGTGAGTGGCAGAGGATATTCACTACAGAATATAAGGGGGATGGCCTTGGTGAAGGGATAGCCGTTGGCGATATCAACGGAGATGGCCTGGATGATCTGGTGGTTGGCGCCCCCCGATATTACAGGAGTTATGACAGCTTCCTGAGGAAGGGTGCTGCATTTATCTTTTATGGCAGAAATGATTTCGGCGGAAGTGACAGGGTTCTGAATGCATATACTTACAATGGAGAACAGTATGTGGTGGTCTTTGGTCCAGAGTTTGGAGAATCGTATCACGATGCTACACCCGGATGGGAGGTTGGAAAGGCAATGCTGATAACCGACCTGGATGGGGATGGAAAAGGGGAGTTGATTCTTGGAAGTCCTGGAGAGTTTCTTGATTATGAATATACAGTGGGTGGAGGATGGTCCGGGTCTCCTGTTACTGAAAAGATACAGGAATCCCGGATAGGGATGGTATACATCTTTTCAGGCAGTCAGTTCCCGGCAGGGATAATAAGACCTGTATCTGATACAGGAGTAAGAGAAGCTCACAGTGCAATGGCGAAGATATACGGTTCAACCGTGCTCTCAAGATTCGGGGCAGCTCTGGCTGCCGGTGATATCAATGGCGATGGGTACGAGGATTTACTGGTTGGCGCCCCTGGCAGAATAAGCTCAGAGGTTCCGGGCAGTGTGTGGGGCTTTTACGGCTCGGATACACTCCCTTCTGGAACGATCCATCTTACAGACCGCTCAGGTGTCCCTGAGGATTTCATGTTCAAAGGCGACCAGGCACATCCCGGCTGGAAACAGGGTTTCGGCACATTTATCACTATCGGAGACCTTAACCCCTTTGCAGGAAACGATGTGCTTATTATTGACCCCCTTGCAAGGGCCCCGGAACCTTTCGAGCAGGGTACATGGCGGGATTACTCGGGCATGCTCTATGTGTTCTATGAAGGGGACAAGGGACAATGGCCCCTCACTGTTTATCCTGAGACTGTCACCATGGACAGGTGCAATGACCGACAGGTGTTCAAGATATTTGGTGGTTCTCCACCCTACAGCGTATATCCGGTCAATATTATTCCTGCTGAAGCAGATCTGGATTATCAATATCGTGACACTTTCATGATAAAAATTAATGATTGTGTGCCTTCTGATATACAGTCCGTAGGCGTTTTCATAAACGATCAGAATCTTAATCCTCTTACCATTGCCGTTAACTTCACTCTACCCGATATCTCCGCCATCCCCGCAAGCATAGACTTTGGAGACGTTACAGGTGATTATACACGGACTCAGGATGTTGCAATTACAAATACAGGAGAGGCGGATTTACGGATATTTTCCATATACCTGACCGGTTCAACATCTTTAAGCCAGACTAATGACTGTCCGGGGATACTACCGCCTCAGGGAAGCTGTACCGCAACCATTACACTTACACCAACTATTGCAGGCATTCACGGAGGCACATTACACATAAAGTCCAATGATCCGGATGAGGGAATATTTGATGTAAACATAGCTGCAAATGTTATAGCAAGACCTGATATACAGGTGACGCCTGACAGTATAGAGTTCTCTGCCGTCCCACTTGGCACCACCCAATCACGGGACATAACAATAGCAAACACAGGACTTGCCGATCTTCATATCCGTGAAATATCTGTCGGCACGTCGATTCATTACTCCCGGACGAACAACTGTCCATCCGTCCTTCCGCCTGGAGGGAATTGTACTGTAACCGCAACTTATGATCCGGTCAGTCAGGTGTATGTCACCCACTGGGCGGACCTTACCATCCTCTCGGATGACCCTGATGAATCCGAGGTTCATGTAAGCCTGTCAGGTTACGGTATTCCGCCATTCATGTCTGTTGAGCCTGCATCCATAGACTTGGGCGTAACTGAAGTTGAGGCAATGCTTACCATTCAAAACACAAGCGACACAGACATGCTGAACTGGAGCATTACTGATGATCTGCCCTCATGGCTTTCAGTCTCCTTAATGAGTGGTGAGACAGCCCCCGGAGTATTCGAGAGGCTTGTAGCAAGTGTCGACCGTACAGGGCTTGAGCCAGGCGTATATCAGCATACAATTTCCGTAACATCAAACGGCGGGAGCGCGAAGGTTAACGTAACCATAATGGTTGTTCCGCCTCTGTTGTTATCACCGTCGGTTGCTCTGATAGATCAATGTGGTGATCAACAGGGATTCTCCGCAAGTGGCGGTGTTCCACCTTATACCTTTGAATTGATAGGCACAGGTAATGAGGCTGTGCCTGATTCAATCAATCTTATTGATAATGGAAATGGTACCGCAATCGTAAACATTCAGCCGTGTAATATCAGTTATGAGACTGATGCAATGGTGGCAGATTCCACATTAGTGGAAAGCGGTAGTATCATGAACTATCCAATGGGTATTGATCTCCATCAGAAAGTTCCCTCAGATATAAAAGTCATAGATACAGGGCAAACAGTATATTCTCAGTGCGGTGGCACTGCCGTGACTCTGAGGGTAACGGATAGTATCGGGTTAGAGGCAACTGCTACTGTTAGTATTGAAGGAGATAACACCTGGTCTAAGGCGTTTGGGCCTATGAATGCCAATTATGTTGAACAGACATCTGATGGTGGATTCATAATAGCCGGAACCACCACTCAGTACGACAATGACAATGTCAGGGATATCAGGGCAATCAAACTTTCTGCAAATGGGAAGGTGGAATGGGATAAACAACTATGGTATCCGGCTCATCAGGGTGCTCTTGAGATCCATCAGATATCTGATGGTGGATACATCCTGCTGGGTGGCAGTATTAAGGTTAATGAAGCGGGTCCGCTCGTCATAAAACTCGATGAAAACGGAAACATAATATGGAATAAAGTGGTTAACGGAGCGATGATATATGGGTTGATGGATTATGATATAGGACATACCTCTTTTACCTCGATAAGGCAGACAATGGATGGAGGATATGTATTGATCGGCAGACTGGAAATATACATTCGAGATCAGGAAAGATGGCAGGATGGCATCATGCTACTGAAACTCGGCAGTAATGGTCAGACACAGTGGTGGAAGTTCCATCATCAGGGCGATTTAAGCGATTCAGGGATTTCAGATTTTAAACAAACTGCTGATAGCGGGTTTATTGCTGTTGGGTGGATAACTGAAAATAAGTATAGTGGATTGCCTTCCACTCCCGTGTTAATCGGATTTGATAATGACGGGGAAATACAATGGATTAAGGGATATAATTCGACAGTTTACGAAAACATTTATTTCTCATCCATAGAGACAACAAATGATAATGGATATGTTATTGCCGGTACAGTTACTGTCCAGCCCTCTGGAGAATTGCCACCAGGGGTGGTTCCGGTGGGAGAGGGTGAATTGCCACCTGGTGAAGGTGAAGAATGGCCATATCTTAGAGAAACGCATCTGATTATTATAAAAACGGATAGCAACGGCACGATTTTATGGCAGAAAGAATATCTGAATGTCGATGATGTTGATGGTAATCCCTATATTCAAACGACCGGTGACGGCGGATACATTATAGGAGCCAATCTCTTTCCTCCCTCTTCTAATAATCAGGATGCATGGGTACTTAAGATTGATTCAGCCGGCGATATCCAGTGGCAAAAGGCATATGGTACCGCACATTATGATGTGATAAACGTTATAAAAAAGATTACTGATGGCGGCTACATTGCTTCCGGAAGTACCCGTTCTTTCGGCTCAGGGTCTACCTGGAATGATATGTGGATACTGAAGATCGATTCCAGTGGATCCTGTGCTTGCTTTCAATGAGATGTCTTCTTAGTTATCAAAATATACCTTGCAGTGGCATAAAAACATCGCCTGCGGGCAGGGAAGTCCTTTATCTGCGATTCCTTCAGGAAATATCCCGCACGGCGTTTAGTGGCTGTTACCCCGGAGCCATGGCCGGCTTTTTCATCCCGATCCTGTAACGCTCTATCAGTTCATCACCGGCGGGCCGGACACGGAGATAATGTTTCCTGCCGTTTTCCGAGACCGCCACGTTCACTTCCGGAAGTTTTTTCGCATCGGAGTACCGCGCGCACAGAGACGCCGCGACAGCCAGCCCGTCACCTGTTGCATAGCCCCGCATCAGGGTCAGTGGGCTCCCGAATCCTTCCACCCTCAGGAGGCGGTCCCCCGGACCGGCGAGTGATGCGATGGCGGAGTTTTCCTCCCTGTTTCTTCCCACGATAATCTTGCAGTCAGGGGAGTACCTGAAATGCCTGCCGAGCCTCAGGAGGTTGATGTCCGTGTGCCCGGGGTCTTTGTCATGCTCCAGCAGGTCCCTTAGTCTGGCCGAATAATTGGGCTCTGTAAGGAGGCATCCCCCCGCAGGCGCAGGGTATTCCGTCAATCCGAATTCCTCTGCGAGGGCCATCTGCGGCTTTCTTGAACGCCCGCTGAAATCCAGCAGCATTTCCCTGTTGACCAGCCCTTCCCGCTCGGGTATGGTAGGATTGAGTAATTTTGCGCTCAGGGGCCTGAGGACTATGCCCCTCACGCCTGCGGCCTTGTCGATCATGGGGAAACACTCCCTTCTCTGGCTCATGGGTCTCTGGCCGAGGACCTCGCCGGTGATGATAAAGTCGGCGTTCAGGAGCTTCATGAATTCCCTTGCCTCCTTCAGCATGAGAATCCTGCAGTCGATGCATGGATTCATGTTTTTGCCGTGGCCGTGCTCGGGATTTTTCACTATTTCAAGGAACTTGTCCGACAGGTGCGAGAGCTTGACCCGGAAACCGAACTTTACTGAAGCGGCGAACGGGTCCTTTGAACAGGATGACTTGTCGCCCACATCGCAGCCGAAGTGATTTAAGAAGGTCACGGCCGTTACCTCGACACCCTGCCGCATCATCACGAGTATGGCCAGTGTGCTGTCAAGACCGCCTGAATATAATGCAACCGCCTTTGCCATAACATGTATCTCCGGGTTTGCCTTGCACTTGTTTTAAAACACCGGCGCCGGGCAGGCCCCCGCTGCCCGTTTATGCAACACCGGGGTTTAATGATACGTGATAATCTGTAGATGATAAATTTTACAATTATTCGCTCTCGAGTTTCAATAATCTTGAACTAAAACCGCGACTGTTGTAAAGTATTCTATGCATAAGGCGGTTGCAATAATTCCGGCAAGATTCAATGCAGCCCGCTTCCCTGGAAAACCCCTTGCACTGCTGAAAGGCAAACCAATCATACAACATGTTTTCGAGCGGGTATCGGATGCAGGCCTTGTTGAGGAGGTTATAGTTGCAACGGATGATAAAAGGATTTTTGATGCCGTGACCGCTGCCGGGGGCAGGGCGGTTATGACATCGGGGGCGCATGCCTGCGGGACCGACCGGATTGCGGAGGTTGCAAGAGCTATGGAATGCGATATAATAGTAAACGTGCAGGGAGATGAACCGTTTATAATGCCCGGGATGGTTGATGACACCGTCATGCTCCTGAGGGATGATGAAAAGGCATCCATGAGCACCCTTGCCGTGAGGATAGACAACCGCGCGGATATCCTTTCCCCCGACGTGGTCAAGGTCGTTACGGACAATGAGGGATACGCCCTTTATTTCTCGCGTTCGCCGATTCCGTATTACAGGGATGAGTGGAAGGACCTAGGCGGCATTTCATTTTCTCCCCGCAACACCGCGGTTTTCAAGCATATCGGTATTTACGGTTTTAGGAAGGAAGCGTTGATGAGTTTTACGTCAGCGCCGAGATGCAGGCTCGAGGAGATTGAAAAGCTCGAACAGTTGAGGGCACTGTCCTGCGGGATGAAAATAAAGGTCAAGGAGACCGTGTATAATACCTTCGGCATTGATACCATTGAAGATCTGAGGAAAGCGGAGAAATGACAAAGTATATTTTTGTGACGGGCGGTGTTTTGTCATCCCTCGGAAAGGGCATCGCGGCGTCCGCCATAGGCGCGCTCCTGGAGGCGCGGGGGCTCAGGGTGACCATACAGAAGCTGGACCCTTATATCAACGTCGACCCGGGCACCCTCAGCCCTTTTCAGCACGGCGAGGTCTTTGTCACCGACGACGGGGCGGAAACAGACCTGGACCTCGGGCACTACGAGAGATTCACATCCACGCGCATGTCCCAGAAGAACAACTATACCACAGGCAAGATTTACTATAATGTGCTGCTCAAGGAGAGAAGGGGGGATTACCTCGGAGACACCGTCCAGGTGGTCCCGCATATCACGGATGAGATAAAAAACTCCATCAAGGCCGTCAATGACGGTTTTGATGTTGTTATTGTCGAGATAGGCGGAACCATCGGGGATATCGAGAGCCTGCCGTTTCTTGAGGCGATCAGGCAGTTCAGGTATGATGTGGGAAAGAGCAACGTGATTTACATACATCTCACGCTTGTGCCTTATATAAGCACCGCGGGCGAACTCAAGTCAAAGCCCACGCAGCACAGCGTAAGGGAACTGAGGGCCATCGGCATCCAGCCCGACATCCTGATATGCCGGACGGACAGGCCCCTGTCCCCGGCGGTTAAGAAGAAAATAGCGCTGCACTGCAACCTTGACATGGAGGCCGTCATCGCCGCAAGGGATGTTGAGTCCATCTACGAGGTGCCCATTATACTGAACGAGGAAGGCATCGACAGCCTGATAGTGGAAAAATTCCAGTTGCAGACGCGGGAACCGGACCTGTCGACGTGGCATAATGTGATAAAAAAAATCAGGGAGCCGGTTGACACGGTGACCATAGCGCTTGTGGGGAAATATGTGGGATTGAAGGATTCATACAAGAGCCTGATAGAGGCCCTGTTTCACGGCGGCATCGCCAATAATGTGAAGGTTGACATCCAGTGGGTTGAGGCAGAGGAGATAGAGAATTACGGTGCCGAGAAATTCCTCGCCGATGTCGACGGAATACTTATCCCCGGCGGTTTCGGCGAAAGGGGCATCCAGGGCAAAATAGACGCGGTGGCATACAGCAGGAAGAAGAAGATACCGTTTCTCGGCATCTGCCTCGGCATGCAGTGCGCTGTGATAGAGTTCGCCCGGAATGTCTGTAGGATGGATGGTGCAAACAGCACGGAGTTCGATAAAAACACCCCGTATCCGGTAATTTATCTCATTGAGGAATGGTATGACTTCAGGAACCGGACGGTGCAGAGAAGGGACCTCAACTCGGACAAGGGCGGCACCATGAGGCTCGGGGAATACCCCTGCGTGCTGGATGAAAACTCCACCGCATTCAACACATACGGCACAAAAGAGATTCATGAGCGTCACAGGCACAGGTATGAGTTCAACAACAAGTACAAGGAAACGCTCGAGAAAAACGGGCTGAAGATAAGCGGCATGAGCCCTGACAAGCAGTTGGTGGAGATAATAGAGATCGAAGGCCATCCGTGGTTTTTCGGCTGCCAGTTCCATCCGGAATTCAAGTCAAGGCCCCTTGAGCCGCATCCCGTCTTCAGGGCGTTCATAGGCGCTGCATTCAGAGAGAAGAAGCTGTTGTTCCAAAATCCCGATATTGAAAAAATGGAGGTGCTGAATGAGTGAGATCATTGATGTCACGGCAAGGGAGATTCTCGACAGCAGGGGGAATCCCACGGTTGAGGTCGATGTCGTGCTTGAGACAGGCGCACACGGAAGGGCCGCCGTTCCCTCGGGAGCTTCAACGGGACAGAGGGAGGCGCTTGAGCTGAGGGACAAAGACAGGCGTTATTCGGGAAAGGGAGTCCGCAAGGCTGTAAGGAACGTAAATGAAAAGATAGCGCCGAAGGTAGTTGGCATCGAGGCTGCCGAGCAGGCGTTTATCGACAACCTCATGATTAAACTCGACGGGACCGAAAACAAGAGCAGGCTCGGGGCAAACGCCATTCTGGGCGTGTCTCTCGCTGTGGCAAGGGCCGCGGCGCTGGAGGCGGGGCTTCCGCTGTACAGGTATATCGGCGGCGCAGGCGCAAGGGAGCTTCCAGTGCCGATGATGAATATACTCAACGGCGGCGCACATGCCGATAATAATCTGGATATACAGGAATTCATGATAATGCCGGCCGGCGCCGGGCGGTTCAGCGAGGCCCTGAGGACGGGATCGGAGGTCTTCCACAGTCTCAGGTCCATCCTTAAATCAAAGGGACTCAGCATATCCGTGGGCGATGAAGGGGGATTCGCCCCTGACCTGAAATCCAATGAAGAGGCGATCGTCCTGATTATGGAAGCAATCGGAAAGGCGGGGTACAAGCCGGGCAGGGACGTGTTTATCGCCCTTGATGCCGCGGCATCCGAATTTTACAACAGGGGCAAATACCGTTTTGAAGGGAAGTCGGTGGGCTCGGATTACCTGGTGGATTATTACGGGCAACTGATAGAAAAATATCCCGTGGTGTCCATTGAGGACGGGCTGTCTGAAAATGACTGGGACGGCTGGGAGGCAATGACGGAAAGAATAGGCGGAAAGGTGCAGATTGTAGGCGACGATATTTTTGTGACGAACCGTGAGATATTCTCAAGGGGAATGGAGAGGGGTATCGCCAATTCGATCCTGATCAAGTTAAACCAGATAGGCTCTCTGACGGAGACGATAGATACCATGGAGACTGCGAAAAGGGCGGGATATACGTCCGTGGTGTCACACAGGTCAGGTGAAACCGAGGATACGACGATTGCGGACCTGTCCGTTGCAATGAATACAGGGCAGATCAAAACCGGTTCCGTCTCGAGATCCGAGAGGGTTGCGAAATACAACAGGCTGCTGAGGATCGAGGAAGAACTCGGCGCGGCCGCGGTTTACCGCGGCGGGGACGTGTTTTACAGCGTGAAATGAGGGGTCCGGTTAAATGCGTAACGTAAGGCGCAGGCAGGTTCAGCAGAGCAGGAAGAGGAGACAACTGGCCTTTGTTACATTTGCCGTCCTGCTCTCCATCTACCTGATGGTCAGTCTGATCATCGGGGAAAACGGCCTCGTGAGATACATGAAGCTCCGGGATGTAAGGGATAAACTCCTGATGGAGACCGCGGCGATTGAAAAACAGAACAAAGAGATGAGGAACAGGATAGAGACCCTGAAAAAGGACCCAGCCCTTATCGAGGAATTCGCCAGGGAATACGGTCTCACGAAAGAGGGCGAAATTATTTTCAAGTTTGAAGACGGTCGGTAGTCTCCGGGAGGTTTTATGTACGAGCTAATGGTGGAATCACAATTTTCCGCAGCGCATCAACTCAGGGGATATAAAGGCAAATGCGAAGAACTGCACGGCCATAACTGGAGGGTGCAGGTAACGGTCTCCTCGGAAAGGCTGGATGATGCCGGAATGGTTATAGACTTCCACGAGTTGAAGAAGATAACAAACGAGGTTATCGCCTCTCTGGATCATTCATTTTTAAATGAAGTCTTTCCATTCACCGAAAAGAATCCTTCTTCCGAAAATATCGCCAAGTGGATATTCGAGTCGATCAGGAAACGGATCGGAAAGGACAGGTGCGACATATCCTCGGTTACGGTATGGGAAAACGAGGGGGCTTCGGCAACGTATTTCGAATCATAACCTTACAGCGGCATAAAAACACCGCCCGCCGGCAGGAGAGTCAGGTGGTCTTAGGTTGGACTCTCCTGCCGGTTTATGCAACATCAATGCCTACTCGGATTCCCCGCCCAGGCTTATCCGCGTGCTGAAAGGCACGATGATCTCCCCGCCGTTGTTGTCGCTTATGGATACCTTTATGTCATAAACGCCCTCATTTTCCGAAGAGACGTTCCATGTGATCATGCCCGTGGCCGGGTCAATGCTCATGCCCTCGGGGCTCTCCTTCAGTGCATACGTGAGCTTGTCGCCGTCGGGGTCAGTGGCGGCGACCTGGTATTTATAGATGTTGCCGTCCAGGTAAGGTTGTTTTGCCGAGAAAACCGGGGGGGAGTTGAATATCTCCGTTTTGAGCCTCACGGTCTGTCCGTAATCATCGCCGTCAAAAGGAGTAACTTCCACGGTGATTATATCTCCCCTCTTAAGGTCTCCGTCGAGAAATTCCTCCTCACCCGCAAACTTGCCGTTTACGGTCCATTTGTATTTGAATGTCACATTATCGCCGTCAATGTCTCTGGTTTTTATATTAACTATTACGGTTGAGTCGGCCCTCGGCATGGCGGGCGACAACTCGGCTCTGAGCGTCACGGGGGGTGTATTTTTTATTGTTATTTCATTTGAAGGCAATCTCTTTTTGCCTTTGACCACCACCGCGCGGACAATGTCCCCCTTTCTTAATTCTTCTGAGGCAAAACGGGTTCCCTTTGCGGATTCGACCCTGGTATCATTGACATACCAGCTTATCTCGGCATCTTTCAGTATCGCCCTGTCCGCATTCAACGATATGACACTCCGTCGCGTCGCGTTGGCCGGTCCGAGGAGTACTGCGTATTCCGCAGGGGGGGGCTGGACGGCGGGCGCCGGCACGCTGACTTTCTCCGGTACGTCCTTTTCCGCAGGCTGCCGCCCGTTGCAGCCAAACAGCAGCGTAGCAAGTAATATCAGAGGAATGCCTTTGCGGATAATCATGATCATCGCAGGCAGTCACCCTTCCAGTTGGCAAGACCGCTCTTAAGCGGTTTCGGTGTGGAGTTTTCAATCTCAAGTATGGCCCCTGTTGAATGCTGTTCAAAGGCCTTGGCCGTGCCGTCTTTTGTTATCTGCGCACTGAGGGACGACGACATCCCTTCCCCGGCTTTCTTGATGCGGGCGATTTTATCGATATCAACGGATGCGCTGCCTCCCCCGGCGACATCATCGGCTGCGTCTTTCTGTTCCTTGAACACATAATCCCTGTAAGCCGTCCCGGTTTCATAATAGACCGAATACACGTTGCTCTCTCCTATGTCGCCGCACGATCCAACGGTGGGAATGTCGGGAATATATGTAGTCCACATTACGAGACCGCCCAGAATGAGGGGTTTGGTGATCATTCTTTCACCTTTGTGGGAAAGTGCCTGGCCGGTAAAATCAGCGGCTTCCCCGAGTTCGCTGAAATACATCGCCCACCCCCGGCAGTTATAGGAGGCCGTTATGAGATCAGACCATGAATTCACATTGCCGCCGCAACCGCTGACGCCGGTGACCGTGCCGTCGGGCGCGACAGTGGACTTGGATATGTCTATAAAATCAGAGGAACCGTAGGAATCACCGCAACCTCCCTCCCAGCAACCGTCCTTGACGGCATAAAAGCCGCCGCTGTCGGTCTGGTTTTTATCAGAGGTGCCCAGGAACTGTCCTGTTCCGAAAAAGACCCATAGGTTGGCCCTGTCATCCATTGCCGCTGACGGCGCGGAAGTGATCCTCTTTGCCGCATCCCTGGTTCCGCCGGCGTTGGCGATGCTGTTTATATCAGCTATTACAGAGCGCGTCCAGCCGGTGGGCGTATCGGCGCCCTTTTGGGTGGTAATCCTGTGCAGCACGGTATTCCAGACGCCGGCCTGCCCGTAATTTTCTCCTATGTATATCACATCCACGTTAAAGTTCATATCAACGTCAACAGAGACCGGATCCGACAGATAGGCGGTAGTGGAGCCGGTGGGTATCTTCCAGAAATTCGTACCGTTTTGCCAACTGGTTATGACCCCGTTGTTCCCCCCCGAGAGTTTGAGCACAAAAATGTTTCCGCTCTGGAAAGCCGTGAGGTTAGAGTTTGCGTTATAGTCCGTGGCTCCCGAGCCGAAGATTGCAAACCATTCATCACCGATTTTAGCCACTGACGGATAAGACATGCTCAGTCCGAGTTCAGGATCGGAAAAGGTCCACAGGAGCACGGGATTCAACGGATCGGTGATATCGAGGGCGAAATACTCGGGTGATGCGCTGTAAACGGTGGAGCCGTGAGTCCAGCTTATGTCCTTGCCCCCGTAGCGGAACCCGCCGATAAGCACCGTCCCCCAGCCGTTTACATGGATGCTGTCGGGGGTGAATATCTTCATATCCGTTATCTTCGGCTTCAGGTCCACATAATATACATGCGTGTATTCAGGGTCGGTCAGCCACTTCAGGTGCGGCAGCAGGCCGCGCGGTATGAATGCCCAGAGCTCCTGGCCGAGTTTGTGTGAGCCGGCAACGCAGTTGCCGCTGTCGTCAAAGCCGTCCGGGCAGTATTTGAATGTATTCTCATCGTAAAAGCCCGCATTGAATGCATGGAGCATGCCGTCGTTGGCCCCCGCATAAACCACCTGCCGCCTGTTCAGGGCCGCATACCTGAACTCGGTATAAGAGCTGTCTCCGTACAGCATGTCGTAGTTCTCCATGGGCTGGCCTACCGCGGTCGGCGTTGAGTACACTATATCGCCGAGCTTCCATACGTCGGTTGTGCCGTTGATGGTTATGCTTCTCTTCCTGTAGCCGTTCGCATGACATGAATCGGTGGTGCCGGTGAGATCATCCCCCCTTATCCAGTTGATGATATTGTCCGCCTCCGAGGGTTCGTCCGCCCTCAGGTACGGCTCAAGCACGGGAGACTGTGCTGTTGTGAAATCAACCGGAGAGTACCCGTCAACGGTCGTGAAGATATTCCTGTCCGCGGGTGCGGTATCCCAGAGAACGTAGCCGGCTTCCCACACGGGATTTATGCTGCGAAGGCCGTCCGGTTCAGGTTCACTCTGACACGAGTCACTGCGGCCGTCTCCGTCCGAATCACTGCATTTATAAACGAGAGTTCCGTCATCAGGATCATAATCCATGGTAATTATTTTATCGGCGGTCAAATCAAGAGTGTCGTTTCCGTTGGTGTCTTCACGCAGGTTCCCGTAACTGTCGACAAACAGGGAGTGAAGATAGCCGAGCCACCTGCGCGAGTCTTTCCTGGTATAGAAATAAGCCTGGTATACGACGCCTTCACCTCCGCCTGTTGTGGCGAGCACACTGGCCGCGGTTCCCGACGCGGATTTCTTGCTGATGTTCTCTATTGCCCTGATGAGTGTCGCTCCTAATTCTTTGCCGTCCGAGGCCTTGTAATAGGTGTCGGGTATGCCGTCAGGACCTCCGGTTCCTTTTTTATCCCACTCCTGGCAGTTATCGTCCACCGGCGGGGCAGACGGGTCGCACGGCGCTGCAGGCAGTGTCTCTTTCCTGCTGTCCGCGGGATATTTGGTCCGGTTATACGGCCACGTATCGCCGTCGCCTGTTTCATCATCCTCGACAAATCCGCCGTACATGGCGGTCTGCTGCATGGAATTTTCCCCTGCATCCGCATCGCCGAAGATGTAGACGGTGTAGTAATTCAGCGATTGTGTCTCCGGCATGCTCCTGATGTCGTTCACATGGGTTTCCCTTGCGGGAACAACCGGATCAATGCTGCCGTTCCATTGCCCGTCGGAAATAAGGAGCACGAAGCTCTTCCTGCACGGGGCGGGTATCAATGAACCGGGATTCTCCGGGTCTTCCTTGTACCAGGGATCCAGCGCCGATCCCACGCCTCCGATATAAGCGCTGTTGTCGCAGCCTGAATGGGCATTTGCCTGAATAAAGTAATCCCATGCCTCGTTGAGCGCCTCGCCCGTGGGCGTGCCGTAGTACGGAGGGGTGCTCTGAATATCTTCGATGAGTTCAACCATGGAGCCGCCTTCACCGGTAACCGGATACTCCATGCAGCCGTACCTGTTGTTGCTTGCGTAGACCATAAGCCCGAATCTCGGTGCATCCTCATCAAAGATCAGATCGTTGTCCTTGTCGGAGACCTCCTGTATCACCCCTCTTCTGTTGTCTTCATCCACCTGGATGTTTGCATTTGAAAGCGTGCCCACCTTGCAGGGATCGGTACAGCTCTCCGTCTGGGTGCCCGAAGCGGCTGTATTGATGTCTTCGGCGGTCCAGACAGAGGTATTGAAGGAGCCGTCGTCAAAGTTGTCATCTGTGCACGCGCTGCAGATAAACTCATCGTACTCCCCCTTTCCGAGCGTCCCGATGGATGAGTAAGAGGATGTCGCCATCCCTGCAAGCACTGCGGAAGGCATGCTGACGGTCGTGCTTCCGTGCTGGGTCCACCCGTTCGGGCCGGTCTCCGGATCATCATCGGTGGAATAGTATGCTGTAAACGTGTTGCCGCTCCTGACCAGGCGCACCCATACGGGGTAGTCGACATTCACGTAACCGGCGAACGTGGTCGTGTCGTCTCCGTCGGCAAGGCGGTTTGCAAACTGCAGACCGTAACCGTAAGTAGCCATGACCATTACATGCCGGCTGCCGGAGTTTGTACCTGCCCGTACCATCAGTCCGGCCTTGGCAAATGTTTCCTTTGTCTCCGAAGGGGCGCTTACAACGCGCAGCTTCACATCAAAGTCGCCGCTTACGGACTGGTGGATATAGCGGAATTTGTCACTGTTACCCCATATGGAGGATCCGTCGGCCATGACGGTGAGATATCCGCATGTTCCGGCTGACCCGTAATTGCTTATCGATAACTTATGATCGAGGTCCGGATATGTGCCGTCCGAAAGAGTGAATGTACAGCCGAGGTTGTGATCCGAAAACGTCTTCCAGCCCCCTTCTCCTCTCAATGTATGCACACTGCTGTCCGGTGGTGAAGTAATCGATCTGCCGCCTATCAGTGCCTTTCTCAATAAATCTATTCTTGACATCGTGGCCCAGTTGAGAAGATTGCCCGAAATGCATCCGGAACTGTTGCCTATCTTATATTCAGGGTCTGATTCCGCGAATGAGCACGAGGCGTTTTCCACGAATTTACCACTGCCGGATGAATAATTGTAATACTTATCGCTTTTGAAATATCCGTAATATTCCTTGCCTGTATCATAGCCGTATTCAGGATAGTCAATGCTGGTGGAAGTGCCGCACTTTGCACGCCCCCTGCTGTATCCCGACCACCCGTTGCAATCCAGATATGCGGGGAACTGCATGCTGCCGGATTCGTCAAGAACGAGGAGGATATTGGGCGGCTCAGCATTTGAAACAAAGGGAGGGTACGCGGTGTAGTCGTTGATATCGTAGGCGTGGCCCGCCGCGGGCATACACATGAATGATACCAATAAAACAACGAAAAAACAGCCGGTTCTGTTTTTCATGATGTCCCCTCACTGAGCAAATGTTAATACCTTGATTTTTCTTACACAGCCCCTGCTTTTATAGAGCCTTACATCTTCCGCGCTGTCGAGATCACTCAAAGGTATTACCATGTTAAGGCTGCTGAAAACCCTTACCCCTCTGCACAGTCTGTAACCTGTATTGTTTACGACGATTCCCCTTTGCGAGAATTCGTCCATCCTGCCTGTAATTATCCGATCGGAAGCCCTTACCATGTTTGCATTTTCTTCAGTGCCTTCATAAGACATGGCGCCGCCTGCATTGACACCGGAAAAGAACAGCAACAGAACAAGGGAAAGAACCGAAGCTGAAATTGTTTTTTTGATTGCGTCTTTCATGCTTTCCCCCGTTATTTCGGCACATACCTGTAGATACATCCTACACAGGAGCTTGATGAGACCACATCGCTGCCCGTTGAGTTTATCCTGTAGAAGGTGTAAAATCCCCTGCCGCCGCTTTTGCCGACGCCTTCATATCCGGATGCGAACTCTATCGCGGTGCCCCCTATCCACCTGGTGTACATCTTGTCGATATCAACACGGACATCCGGTCCCGGATTGTCGGCATGCAAGTCAATAACCAGGTCTGAAGTATCGGGTGAGGTGTCGGTGTCGTCAGGGTCGAAAGGCGATGACCTCAGTTCCGTCGGCAAAGACGAATCATTGATGATAGTTTCAAAATTCCTGGTATCCTGCGTTCTCACGGTGCGTTCAATCACCGCGGTACTGATGTCGGCGCCTCCCTCCGCCTTTGCGATGTTTCTCTCCTTCAGCCGGATGTTTCCGGACAGCATATTCTCAAGGGAACTGGTCCCGATCGCCGACATGCCGACGATCGTCAGCACGAGCAGTAAGAGTAAAACAGTGACGAGTATGTAGCCATGATCTTGTTTCTTTAACATAATTTCACCTCACTGATTTCTTATAGTTGCAACCGCCTGCCACCACCTGCGCCTGAAACTGTCGTTCGGCGCCTGGTCGTAGTTGCGGTTTTCTATGGATTGCGGCGGGTTGCCCATTCCCCCGTAATTGACATCTTCCCTGGCGGCCCTTGCGAGGACATTAATCCTCACGGCTATGATATCTCCGGGATTGTTTACCTCGGAGCCGTTTATATAACCACCGCCGGCAGCCTCTACATAGGCAAACTGAAGGTCCTCTATGTTTTCGGCAAGCACATCGTCATCGGAATTTTCAGCCGCTGTGCACGTTGTGATATCCGCGTTTCGTCTTATCCTGCGGAGGGTCTCTTGGGCGTCCACGCAGAAGGTGGTATCCTCTATCACGTAAACAGGCCGGCCCGTATCGCAGATATCATCGCCGTCCGTGTCCAGCAGCGGAAAATCCTGGGACAGGGGGCGGTCAAGCGTGATGGTATCGCCGGAGACGTTTATGACCCTGGCATAATTTATACCGTCAATGTTTATGGAACTCTTGTCATCCGTATTAAAAACATCCTCGGGATCCACATAATCTATGCTGACAACCGTCGAGCCCAGTGGCACGGACACGTTCTGGTTCTTACATGATATATTGGAAGACGGCCCACTGCCGCCGGGCCACAGTGTGCCCAGCATCCTGAAACCGCCTACAACCGTAATGGCATCAGGGGCGTCGTTGTTGTCGATAAAGCTCACAACCGTTGTTAAACCGTTGACAGGGTCCTGGTTCATGTCCGCCGGCGCGCCGAAGCCCGCTGTTTTTATATCGTTTGCAATCACATCAATGGCGATCTTCGCCTGTGTGTTTATTTCGGTTACGCTTTCCTGCGCGACATATGATCGGTTCTGCGCAATATATGTCGCGGAGACCGCGGTTATGAGAATCGTGCTGACAACAATGGCGACCATCAGCTCGACAAGACTGAATCCCCTGCTGTTTTCATGGAGTGACATTTTCATCCCACCTTATCGTGTCAAGAGTTACGGAATGGTTGACTCCATTCCTGTCGGTCCAGCATGTCCTCGCCCGTATTGCGGAAACAGGCACGGCCATTGTAGCGTCGGGATCGGTTGCGCACGCGGGGGCATCCGCGACACACGTATCGCCGTTGTCTGCCAGTCCCACGCAGTCCGGCACAACCCACCATGCCCTCGTGAACTGCACATTGCCCGTGATGGCCACTCCGGAGGCCGGGGCGTCCGCGCCATCGGCCAGGTCCGCATATGGAATCAACTTCAGGTTTTCAAGCGCCTGCTGGCTCAGGTTTGTGGCTATTCTCATCTCCCTGCTGGCTGCATTGCCCCTGACCGAAAAGTACTGCATGGACATCACCCCGATCATGCCGACAAGCAGCACGACCATTGCGATCATCACCTCAACCAGCGTGAAACCGCTGCCAGGATTTTTCACCCGGGACAGAAAAGGCAAATCATATTTGCGCGTTATTTTTCCACCGGTGTCTTTTGCTCTTTCCTTCGGCTTCATTTCAGCTTCAACCACTCCGTTTCACTTGGATTGTGGGCATCTCCACGCCACATTTGCAAATTGAATTTAACGGCTGAGGCGACCTCGACACAGAATGTATAGCCCATGTCAGGGAGATTATACTGCAAATATATATGGCTGCCTATCGGGGAGATTGTGCCGTCAGGACTGAATCTAAGCAGGGGGACGTTATTAATCGCAGCGTTGTCCGGTCCGCTGGGCGGCAGTACGGCAAAGTCGTCGGTATCCAGAACGACATTGGCTCCGTATTCGTCTTCGAGGTCGATTGTCCTTACGGGACCGTTTTCGTACCCGTCGGCGGCATCGATAAGGGAGCCGTTGCTGTCGCCGTCAAAACCTATGGAGTAAGTATCGGCGTTTTCATTAACCGTAATTAAATACTGGCGGTTTTCCCTGATGGCAATCGTTCTCGCGAGTCTCATGTTCTGAAGCAGATCGCTTGCCGCCGTTTTTACCCTGCTCTTGGCGACAAACCGGCTGTACTGGGGAGCGGCTACAGCGGCAAGAATTGCAATTATCGACATTACGATTATAAGTTCGATAATTGATATGCCTTCTTCTTTCTTCAGCATGCCGCATTTAAACATATCCGTATTATAAGCAATTTTGATGCTAAAAACAAAAAATATTGTTTGGGCAAGGGTTGGAGCGCGTCCGGGCATTGGTTGTGTAATCCGTTTCACAAAGTTATGTAATCTTCTACACATGCCCCCGGTGTGTTTAAAGCCGCGTGCGGGACCGGCGGCATGTCGTGTGCCGTCCTTTTGCTTTTCTCATGTTTCCATCCTCCATACTGAAAATACACCCGCAGTATTTCTGCCTGTAGAGCCCCATATCTTTCGATAGTGCCATGGCATCCCTGAAAGAGGGTCTGTAATCTTTGAGATGGAAAGAGACATTATATTTTTCCGCCAGTTCCCTGCCTGTTGCTGCGAGCCGTTGAAAGTCCTGGTAGGGACTTATGAGCAGGGTGGTGGAGAATGCCTCAAAGCCGTGTTGCCGGGCGTGTCGGGCGGTTTTTTCAAGCCGGAGCCGGTAACATGATTTGCAGCGGCCGGGAGACTCGGGGGGAGGCGGGAATTCGAAGATGTTGAAATACTCTTCGGGGTTATATTTTTCCATATAAATTACGTCAAACTTCCATTCTCCCGATAACCGCTTTAAGGACTCAAGCCGCAGATTATATTCATCAGCCGGATGTATGTTGGGGTTGTACCAGAACCCCGTAACGGCGTGGCCTCCGGATTTTAATATCCTGAAGGGATACAGGGCGCAGTTGCTGCAGCATATGTGAAGAAGAATTTTCATTCAGAACAGCCCGCCGTCTTTTTTTATCCCGAAATGCTCGTATGCGAGTTTCGTGGCCATTCTGCCCCTCGGCGACCTTTCTATGAAACCCTGCTGAAGGAGATAGGGTTCGTATACGTCTTCTATGGTGTCTTTTTCCTCCCTGATCGAGGAGGCGAGGGTCTCAAGCCCCACAGGGCCCCCGCCGTACTTCTCTATTATGGTGAGCATGAGTTTCCGGTCCATGTCGTCAAATCCCATTTTGTCTACTTCCATTGCCCTGAGGGCCTCTTCCGTTATTTTTGTCTCGATTACTCCGTCGCCCTTTACCTGTGCGAAATCCCTCGTGCGCCTCAGGAGACGGTTGGCTATCCTCGGTGTGCCCCTTGATCTCCCGGCGATTTCAGAGGCCGCTTCTTCAGTTATCTCCGTGTTCAGTATCCTTGCCGAGCGGAGAAGTATCTTCTCCAGGTCCGAAGGCCTGTAGAAGTCAAGCCTGCTGATTATCCCGAAGCGGTCCCTCAACGGAGATGTCAGCAGACCCGTCCTTGTCGTTGCGCCGATGAGTGTGAATCTGGGCAGGTTCAGTTTAAGCGACCTGGCGCTCGGCCCCTGTCCTATGATGATATCGAGCTGATAGTCCTCCATTGCGGGATAGAGTATCTCCTCTGCTATCCTCGGAAGCCGGTGTATCTCATCTATGAACAGTATGTCCCTGTCCCCTAAATTGGTCAGGATGGCGGCGAGGTCTCCCGGCCTCTCGAGCACGGGCCCGGAGGTTACCTTTATATCGGCTCCTATTTCAGCGGCGATTATGTGTGCAAGGGTGGTCTTGCCGAGTCCGGGGGGGCCGCAGAAGAGGACATGGTCGAGGGATTCGTTTCGCTGCCTGGCCGCCTGGATGAAGATTTTCAGGTTTTCCCTGATCCTGTCCTGGCCGATAAAGTCTTCAAAAGACCTCGGGCGGATGCTTAATTCGAAATTGATGTCATCCGTAACGGCCTCGGGTGTGACGGTTCTTTCCGGTGTGTCTTTCATGGCTAATCGGTAAGATATTTTAATGCTTCCTTGATAATATCCTCAATGGCGTCCGCACCGTTTTTCACGGCCGCGTCCACGGCCTTTGCGGACAGCGACCTGTTATAACCGAGATTTATCAGTGCTGATACGGCATCCTCCGCCGGCGGGCTTCCCTGATGTGAAACGGTTTCCCCGGCTGAAGGCAGTTTCCCTTTCAGCTCCAGCACGAGCCTTGCCGCGGTCTTTTTACCGAGGCCGGGAATGGTGGCAAGGAGTGACACGTCCTCATTGTGCACGGCTTCAGTGAATCTCCGTACGGACATCCCCGACAATATTGCAAGTCCGAGCCTGGGGCCCACTCCGCTGATGCCCATAAGGGTGGTGAAAACCTTCCGCTCCTCTTCGGTAAGAAACCCGAAGAGCTGCAATGCATCTTCCCTCACATGTGTGTACGTATGCAGGAAGACCTCCCCGCCGGTGTCCGGGAGATCGCCGAGGCTCGACAGAGGAATAGAGACGTGGTAGCCGATGCCGCTTACATCCACGATTATGCCTTCAGGTTTTTTGCTCAGGACGGTGCCCCTGAGGGAAGCTATCAAGTCTTTTCCTCCGGTTGACTTTCACGGAATAGGATACCAGATATTTTACAATAGTTCACCCCGGTTATTTAAACCTTGAAGAATGGATGTGGCATATGCAGAGGGCGAGTGCATCCGTGCTGTCTTCACTGACGGTCGAATCCGAACAACGGTCGAGGTTCAGGATTATCTTCACCATTTCCTGAACCTGTCTTTTTTCAGCCCTTCCGTATCCTGTAAGGGCCATCTTCAGTTCCGTCGAATTGTACTCCGAGACCGGAATACTGTTTTCAGCGGCCAGGAGAAGCACAACCCCCCTTGCGGAGCCCAGGGTAAAGGCGGAGCGTATGCTCTTATGGTAGAAAATCTTCTCGAGGCACAGGTGGGACGGCCTGTACTGTTCGGTGATTGATTTGAGCGAGTCGTAAAGCGTTTTCAGCCGTGCCGGCAGGGGTTCTTTCCTGTTCAGCCTGATATCCCCGGAGATTATGTGCACGGGATTTGCCGGAGAACCGCCCCGGCGGCTGCGTGTCTCCACAATGCCGTAGCCGCAGCATACGGTGCCGGGGTCAATGCCGATTATACGCATGGATACCAGCCTGAGGGTGATTGCCTTTCATCCGTTCTTTGCCGCTATGTCATCAGGGATGTCGAAATTCGCGTACACATTCTGAACATCGTCGTGGTCCTCGAGGGCCTCCATCAGTTTGAGCATTTTCGCGGCATCGCCTGCCTCCAGCTTCACGTAGCTCTGCGGTATCATGGTTATTTCCGCAAGTGCCAGAGGAATATTTTTCTGTTCGAGGAATTCCTTTACCCTGTTGAACTCCTCCGGTGCGGTTATGATTTCGTAGTTCTCCTCACCGGGGTCGCTCCTGAAGTCCTCGGCGCCTGCATCCAGGGCAAGTGACATGATTTCGTCCTCGCCGACGGCTTTTTTGTCGACAAGGATATAGCCCTTTTTATCGAACATCCAGGCAACGCATCCTGCCTCGCCCATGTTGCCGTTGTGCCGGGCCATGATGTGCCTGATCTCGCCCACCGTCCTGTTTTTGTTGTCGGTCAACACCTCTATCATGAGGGCGACGCCGCCCGGGCCGTAGCCCTCATACACTGTTTCCTCGTAGTTTGTGCCTGGGAGTTCGCCGGTGCCTTTCATTATTGCCCGTTTGATATTGTCGGAGGGCATGTTGACTCCCTTGGCCTTTTCAACGGCAAGCCTCAACCGGGGGTTCATATCCGGATTGCCGCCGCCCATCTTTGCGGCAACGCTTATCTCCTTTGAGAGTTTGGAGAATATCTTGCCCCTTTTTGCGTCAACAACGGCTTTTTTGTGCTTGATTCCCGCCCATTTTGAATGTCCGGACATTATCTGCTGGCATTCCTTTTCTTCTTCTCAAGATTGTGTCGTGTCAGGCAGGCTTCCGGCCTGATAGTGTGGATAATTATAAGCAATGTGCCGGCTGAAAGGCAATAATAATAACGGCCTGTAATACAACTTAACCTTAATGTTGCATAAACGGGCGCAGGAGTGTGCCGGGAAACCTTTATAAAGCGATGGGATATCGGAAATATGTCTCTGTTGCAGGACGTAACGGAGAGTGAAATTCCAAAAGACGGCAATATGCCGTGCGGAATATTTCCTGAAGGTATCGCGGATAAAGCTTCCCCGCCGGACTCCTGTGCCCCGCAGGCGGTGTTTTTATACGACTGCAAGGTCAATACCGCTTTCCGGCCGGAATTTTTCTCCTGCTGTACTTCCTCTGCCCCCTTGCTGAAGTTTTCCGTGCACCGCCTTTCTTTCGCGGGCGGCGTGGCCTCTTCCTGTAACCGGTGACGATCATTTCCGATGTTACCGGGATGACCGGAATCTTCTGCCTGATATACTCTTCTATGTCGGCAAGCGAATGGACATATTCCTCGCAGGCAAGGGTTACCGCCCTGCCGCGGGCCCCCGCCCTGGCCGTCCTGCCGATCCTATGAACATAGTCCTCGGGGTCCTGGGGGAGGTCGTAGTTGATTACGTGTGTTACACCCTCGATATGCAGGCCCCTGCTGGCCACGTCGGTCGCAACAAGGATCGGCAGCGTCCCGTCCCTGAACCTCGAAAGCACCTTCATCCTCTTTCTCTGGGGGATATCCCCGGTGATGGCGGAGGTTGCGATATCATTGGCGTTAAGCAGCGCCACGAGGCGTTCGACCGCGGCCCTGGTATTGCAGAAGATGAGGTACCGGCCGCCCGGTTCGCGCCTCAGTATTCCGAGGAGAAGGCCGGGTTTCTCTGATTTGCCCACGTGATAGATTTCCTGTTCCACCTCTTCCACGGTGACCTTTTCGGGCGTCACCGTAAACTGCTCCGGCATGTTCATGTATTCATAGCAGAGTTCAAGCACCCGGTTGGAAAGGGTAGCGGAAAACAGCATGGACTGACGCTTGTTGTAGGGCGACATCCTCCTGAGCAGGAACCTGAGGTCGCTGATGAAACCCATGTCGAACAGGCGGTCCGCCTCGTCGATCACCAGGAACTGTGTCTTCCTCAGGCTGTAGACCTTTTGCTTGAGGTAATCGATAAGCCGGCCCGGCGTGCCTATGAGCATGTCCACATTTTTGCCGATTTCCCCGCGCTGCTTGAGATAGTCCACCCCCCCGAACACCGGGACTATCCTGAAGCCCGCCGGTCCGCCGAGGATTTCCGCCTCAGCGTGTATCTGCATCACGAGTTCCCTCGTGGGAGCGATTACGAGTGCGCGTGGGGACGGACCTTTGGCCGGGGGGCGCACCGCCAGCATGCGTGAGAATACGGCGATGAGGAAGGCTGCGGTCTTGCCCGTGCCCGTCTGCGCCTGGGCGGCGATGTCCTTGCCGCGCAGGGCATCGGGCAGGGTCAGGGCCTGTACAGGAGTGCATTCGGCAAACCCTGCCGCCCTGATTCCTTCGATAACTTTTCCTGGGAGTTGCAGTTCTTCAAATCTCACGTCTAATACTATACCTCAAAAATGCTTAAACTACAAAGGGATGGAATCCCGGATTATGCTCCTGGCGTGAAAATTTCAAACGTTGCTTGATAATATATGTTATCATATAGGAGTCTGAGTGAAGAGCCCTTTTTGAGCGGGAAACAGCGACCCATTTCGAGTTACGACAATATAGTATAGTATGCCGGGCTGCCCGCCCGGCGCTGTTAACCTTAATGTTGTATAAACAGACAGGAGAGTCCGCCGCAAACCCTCCGCCGGACTCTCCTGCCGCGGGCGGTATTTTTATGCCACTGCAAGGTTAGTTCCGTTGATGCGGGGCGATGCCGCAAGGTTGAACAGTCAAAGCAGTGAGGAGTCCGCCTTTCCGGCAGACAAAGTATGGCCATGCCCTTTGCAGGATTTGAATTAAAATAAATTTTTCAGCACCATGTCTGCTGCCGGACGCTTTGCAGCGGCAGGCAGGAAGGGGGAAGCAGCAATGCGGGCATTAAAGGGACATAACAATAAAAAGAGACGGAAAGTTTTCATGATTTTCCTTTCCGTGATGATTGTTGTCACGGCCTTCATTCTCACCACCAGGGGGGACGCGCTTCCGGGCAGCGGCAGCACTCCGAGCATGGCGGATTACACGGCATTTCCGCCCATCGGGGGCACAACGGTGAAACCCAATATCCTCCTCAACCTGGACAATTCGGCATCCCAGAATTACTTTGCGTATGATTTCAATTACAATGCGCTGACCGTATCCAGGACCACCGGCAGCAACGGGGGAGACCTTGAACCTCCTGCAAGCGAAGGGTTTAATCCCGGGAAGAAATATTACGGATACTTCGACCCCGGGAAGTGGTATGAGTACAGGAACGGCGAGTTCTATATATCGAACGGAGGCATGGACCGGTGGAGCGGCAATTTCCTGAACTGGCTAACGATGAGAAGGGTGGACGTGATCAAAAAGGCCATTATCGGGGGCAAGACGAAAAGCTGGTCGGGCAGCGACGCCGGCAACCACCCCAATGACCTCATCGGGCAGACCGCGCATAATAAATATGAAGGCTACCAGAAACAGGTCCCGCTGGCCTATGCAAGAAGATTCGCGTCTTACCGCGGCGGCAGCAATCCCGTGATATTCACCTTCAACAATGACTGGGACGGAAAACCGGAAACAGATGAGAGAGGGAACGAGAGAATGGTCCGGCCCAGGCCTCCCGTATCCGCCTTTTGTGTGGATGCCGCTACTTACAGCGTCTCCTGCGCCACTCACCGGAATGTCATCGTGCACCTTGGGGACAATGAAACACCGGAGGGTGTGTTTCAGAAGGTCGGCGACAAGGTGAGATGGGGCCTTGAACTGATCGACGACGGTACGGTTCCGCGCATGCAGGATATGCGGTGCGAGAGGATAGAAACCGGCAAGCCGATGGGCAACAACAATAATAACAGCAACAATAACAACAATAACAACAATAATAACACCAACAGCGGCAACGGCGGCAGAATGAATATCCCCAATGTAAAGGGCGGCTCGGTGGTTGTTCCGGTGGGATATTATGACGGTAAAGTGGAGGTCTACTGGAGCGATCTGGCTGTAAAAAGAAAGGATGCCATCGTAAAATGGATCGCGGGCACTATCCCGAACACGCCGGCAACCCCCATTGCCGAGTCCATCTGGACGGCGACGGGTTATTTCCAGCAGCAGGCAAAGGTTTACCCTGACTACGGGCCGCGGTATTATGACGAAAACAGCGCCAAGATCCCGGAATACCTTTACGGCTCCTACCCTGTGGGCACCATTTCAAACAAGTTCAAATACGACCCGTACAATTACGCCGAAAACCCGGGGGCGGATCCTCCGCGCCGGCTTCCGTGCGCATCGAGCTTTGTTATCACGATCACGGACGGCGAGCCCACGCAGGACCAGGACATTCCCTTGGGAGTAGTGAATTTTGAGACAACCTATTCCGACGGCAGCCGCAGTCCGGTGCCTTTATGGGCGGATGACACGACGATACTGGCCAACGGCTCTCTTCTTAACTATTTCTGGGACCAGGACGACCTGAAGGGCTCCCATTATGTGGATGACGTCGCCCTGTGGAGCCACGCCGACAGATGGCGTGGAGATTACAGGGATCTCAGGGGAGACCTGCCGAACGGCCCTGATTATGATGGTGACGGCAAGGGGGATTACCCCCAGTATCTTACGCATTTCTTCATCTATGCAAAGTTCGGCGGCGGCACGCCTGACGGTGAAAGGCTGCTGAACTGGTCCAGGGGCTGGCCTACCGCCAAAGGTACAGGCGGCGGCGCTGCCAGGAACGGCGGCTTCATAGAGTCATCCAGTCCGAAGAATTTCGTGCCGGATGAGAAGGGGGAGTATAACTCCGACGGTGACAAGGCTGACGACACGTTCTACGAGGCCAATGACGGCTACCAGCTTGAGGCCGCGCTCACAAACGCCGTCTACATTGCCTTTAAACGCGCGGCATCCGGCACTTCCGCGAGCCTGACAGTCAATACGGCAAGCGGCGAGGGGGCGGTCTACCAGGCATACTTCTATCCTCAGAAATTTGAAGGAAACGAGATCAGGAAATGGCTCGGCCACATCTACGCCGTTTTTGTAGACAGGTACGGGAACTTGAGGGATGACGCGGGTATACCCGGCAAACTCGATGAAGACGATCCCGTCATCAAGATGGAGTATTCCGCCGTAAACGGAATAGAAGTCTACAAGTGCAGCACAACGGACAACGGGGAGACGTACTCATGTCCTCCAACGCCCGAGCCCGGAGGCCTCGACAGCATCAGGCCCATCTGGGACGGCGGCCGCTGGCTGTGGAAGGCTACGCCTTCGGACAGAAAGATATTCACCACGTTAAGCGGATACGATTTCGCAACCGGCTTGTCCGTATCAGACGCGGGAAACTTTTATATTGCAAACAGCCCGGCCCTGCAGCCTTATCTGAGGGCATCTAAAAACAATAACAACGAAGAGGCCAAAAACATCATCAACTGGATTCGTGGGGACGACCTTGCTGGAGTGACGGATGCGGGGCATCCCGACGGTTACAGGAAGAGGAGCATCAGTCTTAAAGTCAACGGCATAA
>JALSHG010000045.1 GCA_026982355.1 Thermodesulfovibrio sp. | reverse complement strand
TCTTGATAAGTTGCATAAAGATTTGCTCTCTTTGCTGGAGGTGCCGCTTGAGGTCTACCGCTGAATCCTGACTTCCACTCTCCTCAATAATTCCAAAATTTGCACCTCTTATTGTGCGGAATGTAGGATGCATTGTCTACATTTTTGTATTCCTTCAGGGGAAGACCATTATATGTATCGCCTGTATCTTCTCTTGTTACCATGTCTTTTACATCATTGCGGAAGTATCCTATATTGAGCAGGGCCCGACGATTAAACAACCATCTCTCGATGCTTGCAGAATAGCCAATTGCTTTTTCCGGTTTTAAATCCGGGTTGGACATGTAGTAAAAACCGCCGTGTTTGTATGGAGCATCGTAATAAAGCTCACGGATGGTGGGAGACTTAAACGCCCTCCCTGCTGAGGCCCTGAAAATCGTATCCCCGGAAAACCTGTACATGAGACTTATTTTGGGATTCACTTCACTCCCGAAATAGGAATGATGATCGTATCGTGCACCCCCGATCAGTGTAAGAGATTCGGAGAGGCCGATCTCATCCTGCATATACAGGCTGATAGTGTCTACATCTTTTTCGACATTTACTATACTGCCGTCAGGGTTTTCTATAGCATAATCCATAGACTGTTTCTGTATTTCCCCGCCTGCTGTGATAGTATTCCAGTCAGTGGTATACCATGTGTACTGAACCTCAGCCTGGGTATAACCTATGTCACCATGTTTATAGCCATAAGAATATCCCGGGTAGCCATGGGTGAAATCCCACACGTATTTGTATCCCTTCAAAGAAAAGAGACGCTTGTCTGAAGGATAAAAGTCAACGCCGACAGAAACACGATAACTATCTTCCTCCCTATTGTCGGTCTTCTCGTATTTGCTTAGTTCTGTCTTCAGGAAAAAGTCCATTTTCCTGCTAACATCAGCATTTATTTTACCCATAAAAAAGTGGCGGTCGGACTTGATCGGACTCCGGCCTGTATCCTCAGCGCTTTCATAATTGTAGTGGACAAAGTACCCGAAACGGTCGGATACTTTATCCCCGAAAGAAACATAGGTTTGAGAGATATTCCGGCTTTGACCGTCATCAGAAGGCTTAGCAACTGCTCCGTCCCTGACTTTTTCTTTGATCTTGTACCAGCCATAGGTTGCACCTGTGTTGGCTGTAGCTTTCTCTGGTGTTTTTTTAGTAAAAATGTTGATTACACCTGTTATGGCATCACTACCATATAACGCTGAGCTCGGACCTTTGACTACTTCGATCTTTTCAACCATATCCAGCGAAATCTGGTTAAGTCCAATGCCATATTCGCCCATGCCCCCGCTTTGCCCGCTTCCCATAACTCTTTGCCCATCAATGAGGATAAGACCATAGCCATTATTGAAACTCAACCCTCTCATATTAGCGCGCCATGTATATGTCCCAAAGACGTCATCATGAACAGACACATTGACTCCTGCGACATTTTTCAGGACATCCACAACATTCCGTGCATTCATCTTTTCAATCTCTGCTTTAGTAATCACAACAGTCTCCACAGGCACATCATTCAGCAAATGAGGTGTCCTGGTAGCTGTGATGACTATCTCTTGCAGGTTCCACACCGTGTCTTCCTGCTCTTGCCGGTCCGCCAGGGCTAAACCTGCAACTAACAATACGCTGACCAGAGCGATTATTATCTGCTTCATTCTGTAATCTCCTTTAAATCTTCGGGTGTATTTATTTCTGTATCTTTGATAAAGTTAACCTTACAGCGGCATAAAATACCGCACGCGGACAGGAGAGTTATGAAAATGCTTGTATATGTCATTTCGACCGGAGGGAGAAATCTTGCTTGTATCGATGAGGTATAAGACCTCAAGTATAAGTCCTGTCACCTCCTTTCTGTCACAATACCGAAATTCCTGATTCCTGAAAGTTTTACTTTGTCAATCACCCTCATAAGCAGTCCCACGCTCGCGTTCCTGTCCGCCCTTATACGCAAAGAAACCTTCTCCGTGTCAGTCAGACTCTTTCTTATAGTTGCTTGAAGTCTCTTCAGATCCACCTGACTGTCCATAAAAAAGATTTTGCCTTCTCCGGTTATTGATATTGTTTTTACTGATTCTTCTTCTGACACGGCAGTTTTTGATTCGGGCAGATTAACCTTTATTGCCGGGTTCTGTACAAGATGTGATGTGAGCATAAAGAATAAAAGCAGCAGAAACACCACATCGACAAGAGGCGCCATATTAATATGTGTATGCCCATGTCTCCTCCTTTCAAATTCCATCTCTGCGCCTCATATACAGGCCCATAGTTGTTTCTTTCAGGATAAAGGCAATCTCATCGGCCTGTTTTTCCAGATAGTGCTGACCTATGTGAACAGGTAAAGCTACCAAGAGCCCTGCTGCTGTAGTAATAAGGGCTTCCCAGATGCCTTCAGCAAGCATGGAAGGGTTAACAGTAGTACTTTCTGCAATCACCATAAATGCCTTTACCATGCCTATGACCGTGCCCGTAAGACCGAGCAAAGGGGTTATTGTCGCGAAGAGTCCGAGCCAGCTCAATCCTTTGTCCACTTCCCTTGCCTGTCGTGTGCCGATCACAGAGATTTCCTGCTCATTACAGCCGTTTTCCAGCCCTTGTAATATAGGTGTTAAAACAACAGGTTTTGCCTTCAAAACATCATCTAACGGCCTTTGTATTTCATTTAAAAGCCGTCTATACTGAATAAATTTATTGATTATTATCGTAAGCCCTGCAAGAGAGCACAGCAGTATTGGGTACATTAAAAATCCGCCTTTTATGAAGAAATGTATCATCAATTCCTCCTGAGCATAAATCTTACAGGCAGTATCACCCTCGATGTTACAGGTTTGCCATTCCTTCTTGCAGGCAGAAATGTCGACTTCCTGACCGCCCGAACAGCTGCTTCTGTAAAACCATAGTCCGCTCCCTCCAGCACCTCTACATCTACAAGATTTCCTTTTACGTTAATGGTAAGTCTCAGCACTACCTTTCCCTCTTTGCCGAGCCTTTTTGCAATAGGTGGATAACCGGGCAATTCTTTATGCAAAAAGTCAGGCCCGCCGACAACACCAAATTTCACATCCTGGGCAGAAGTTCTGTCAGATAAAAATTGCTGAGCCGGGAAAGTGGTTTTGCCTGTCCCAATCCCGGAATGATCCGGCTCGGTTGCAACCTCCTTAACAGGCTTAATTTCCGGTTCTTCAGGTTCTTGTAAAGTCTCTGAATCTGAAGTTGTCACCTTTTGCATTAAATGGTCTGTAGCTTCATGGACAGCAGTTTCCTCGACAATAGATGCGGTTTTCTCTTTTTTGAGTTCATGACGCTCGGACGGACTCTGAGCACCCGACCTCTTTACACTTAAGACTTCTGTTTTTTCAACTTTGCTCTCTTGAATAATATTGTTTTTTTCATATATCACGAATAATCCCTCTCCTTTATCATGAACCTTTTCTGCAAGGGTGATTGAAACAGGAATACTCATAATCAGGATGTGGAGCGCCGCCGAACACAATAGTCCGATATTAAGTCTGATATTCCACATATCCTTATTAACCTTAAATCCTTCGCTTGATGAAATTCCTCCAGTGTAAGTTTTCCCCTATCTCATGCCTTCTTCACTTCCCCACCTCCAGTATTTCCGGTTTCACTTTTTTCAGGAATGTGATACAGAATGCGGTTACAATGCCTTCTATCACCATTACCGGGACATGCGCGGCCACTACGAGTTTCGCCACGCCGGCAAAGCTCTCACCGGTGCTTACGAGAGCCGCGGCTACGAGGAGGCTGCCTATACCGATGCCTGCGGCGCCCGCGCCGAAGCCCCCGATGATGCCCATGATATGCCCCCTTCGCACAAGGGGGCCGAAGAGGTAAAAGGATACAACCGCAGGGGCCGCCATGATGACCGTATTTACCCCGAGGGATGTTATCCCGCCGAACTGAAACAGCACTGCATGCAGCGAAAGCGCCACAAGGATCGAGGGGAACGCCATCCACCCGAGCAGGATGCCCACAAGGCCGTTCAGGACCAGGTGCACGCTCGATGGGCCTGCAGGGACATGTATCAACGACGCGACAAAGAAGGCCGATGAAAGCACCGCAACAGCGGGGATCCTTTCGTAATCCATTCTTCTCAGTCCCAGCGCCACGCCGCCTGCGGCGAGCAGTGCGCCTGTCGCAAGGACGGGCGCCGACATGACTCCTTCAGATACATGCACGGTTATTTCATCTCCCTTGTCCTCACCCAGATCACCGCGCCGATTTCAACGGGGTATTCCTTTCCCCCGTGTTTCAACCGGAAATCGGCGGTGCTGAGCGCGGCGAATCCCCACCATCCGGCCCTCGGCATTGCATAGGTGAATACGCCGTTCTCGTCGGCCCTGATAACCTGTGTTATATACGGCGCGGCAGGCGCTTTTATCCTTCCGCCCTCATTATAGTATTCAACCTCCACCTCCGCATACGGCACGGGCCTGCCGTCGACCTTCACAATCCCCTGGAATAGATTGCCCGCCCAGAGGCCGTACGGCCTTGTCAGCGGGACTATCTCCGTCTTCAGGCCGACCTCGGTGTCCCACCCTTTTTCCATGTCGAACGCATCCACTATGACCTTGGTGTAATGGATTATGAATGTCTCTTCGGCAGGCTCCCAGTAAGGCGCCGGCTCGACGAAAAATACGTGGTCACCCGGTCCCTGGATCCTGTAAACAGCCTCCCACGTGGAAAAGCCCCCGACCATCTTCTTTTTGAGCGCGGGCAGCAGGTCATATTTCCTGCCGTTTACCACTACACCGAACGCCCCGGGCCTGTCCATCTGCATATACTGTCCTTCAAAGGGATGTATGAATTTTACCTGCAGGCTTATCTTTTTACTGTCTCCCTTTGATACAATGTCGTCGGACGGTATAATGACGCCGAAGTGCGCGTATGACGTGGATACCGAAAGCATGATCAGCAACGCCGCCAGCGCGGCCAGAAACAGTGTTTTTCTTGTTGTGTTCAATTTTTCTCCTCCTTGCTTTGCCGGTTGCATGGAAGTATTTTCCGCCGCGTCGGGAGGCGCGGAGGTTTCCCGCAGGCTCTCCCGTCCGCTCATGCAACGTTTGAATTTACGCGATATGTGTGTTACTAATTGATTATTAGTGCTACCATGCGGTCAAAAAATTTTCATTTCAGGTTTCTTCCGGTTGTCGCCAGTGAGAGTTTGCCGTGTTTCACCCCCTTTGTTCCTATCAGCCTGTCGGCTATTTTCTTTATCTCTTTGCCCTTTCCCTTGACGATGATGACCTCAAGGCAGTTGTGATGGTCAAGATGGACGTGCATGGATGATATAACGGAAGTGTGATAATGATGCTGGATATCCGTAAGGGTATCCGTCAGCTCCCTGACGTCATGTGAGTAAACTATGGTGATGGCGCCGACTGTCTCCCTGTCTCCGTATTCCCACTCTTCCTTTACAAGGCTCTCCCTGATAAGGTCCCTGATTGCCTCGCTCCTGTTGGGGTAACCCTTCTTTGCTATAAGGCCGTCGAACCTCTTCAGCAGAAGAGAATCCAGAGAGATGCCGAAACGTTTAACGCTCATCATGTCACCTTTTGATAAAAAGTAACACTACAATATCACGACGCTGCTTTGATTGTCAAGCTGTCCTACGTCAAATCCAATGTTTTCTGCCGCTGTTAACCCTTAATGTTCTATAAACAGGCGGGAGAGACAGGCGTAAAACCTTTATAAAGCGATGGGATATTTTAAATATGTCTTTGTTGCAGGATTCAACGGGGAGTGAAATTCCAAAAGATGTCGGTATGCCTTGCGGAATATTCCCTGGAGGTATCGCAGATAAACCTTTTCCGCCGGTCTCTTCTGCCTTCGGGCGGTGCTTTTATGCCGCTGTAAGGTAAAGAGTTAAAGGGTGCACGGCAGGGTCACGCCGACCTGAGGCCTTTTACGAATTCAAGATACTCCCGCGGCGGGTCGGGAAGCTCGACGCCTATGCTGTCATCAGAGTCGGGAGATATTATTATCCTGCTCAGATTGACGGAGACGCGCAACTTTTCATCTTTTTTCAGTGGGATGAATATCTCAAGCTGCGAATCAAAGGGAAAGCACATTTCCTTTGTGCGTATAAACATGCCTTTTTCGGAGAGATTGGTGACGGTTCCGGAGTGGTAGGTGCCGTTGCAGCAGTAGAACCTTACATCCAGTTCCACGGGTATTCTGCTGTAAGCCCTTTTCTCCATGATATACTCGCTGTTCCTTACCTTACAGTTGCATAAAACACCGCCGGCGGGGCGGACTCATCTGCCTGTTCATGCAACTTAAGGTTAACCCGGGCTCTAAACAACGGTCTCAAACCCGAGAAATGCGAGAAAATCGGACTTGTTTCTTCCGTCGGGTGATGTTTCATTCCAGCGCCTGACCTTTTCCCGGTATGTTTCGGACTCGTCCCTGGCCTGCCGCGCTGTACGCCTGAAATTCTTAAACGGGATCGCCTTCCCGTATGAATGATTGCAGTTGACGAACTTTTTGCGGACTATGTCCGAAAGTTCAAATCCGATCACCCTGTTGTCTTCATCCAGCAGTATGTCGACCGGAAATATCCGGCATGACATGGGCCTTGCTTCATACACACCGCAACGCATGTCGTCCGAGAGGAATATGCATCTGCCGTTTCTTTTCTTTCTGAGGCCAATTTTCCTCCTGCCGTAGGAAAGCTTTATCCAGTCCTCGTCGGTCCCGTTGCATTCCGTTTCAGTGTCTGCATAGAGTTTTATCAGCTTCCCCACGGGCATGCGCGAATATTGCGCCAGCCTGTGCAGGTCGTGGTGTGTCAGCTCGATCAGCGGTTCATGGCAGCAGTTGCCGCACCGGGCGCATCGTATTTTCAACAGTTTTGATGTCTTTCCGTTTTTCAGAATGGGTCCGTCACCTTCCCCCGTGATTTATTCTGCAGCCGGGATGTATATCCGGGAAGTATTGTCTTTGCAGTCGCAGGAAGAATATCGCCGGCCGGGCAATGTCTCTCCTGTTATGCGTGCAAATGCTGACCGAAGGCTGTTTTTAAAATCTGTAACTTAATCCCACGGCCAGAACAGGATAATACGTGAAGTTATCCAGGGCGCTCTGGAGATTGTCTTCTTCCTTTGACAGGTTGTTTATGAAGTCTGGGTCGCTTGCAATGGGGCCGCTGGCGGAAAGATCAACCCTTGGTGAGCCCTGGTAGATTGCGCCTATTTCGAACAGAAATCCAAGACCCTCTTTCCTGCCGAAGGATGTATCCCAGCCGAGCCCCACGTACGGGGCCACATCATCGAAGTCTATTTCACCGTCGAGACTACCGACTTCAGAGGCGGTGTACGTCCTGTCACCGATGTCATAGGTATCGGACGAGGTTGCGGAGGCATCCAGCCTGTTGCCGTTGAAGACAATGCCGCCGCTGAGCCTGAAGCTTCCACGGAACGGATGCCAGTCCAGCAGGACCGACAGGGTCTTCAGGCCGAGAGAAAAGTCGTATTCGATGTCGCTTTCAGTTGCGGAGTAGTCGTAGGTGAAATAATTGATTCCTATTCTCGCGCCTATCGAGTCCGACAATGACCTGCCTGCTTCCAGCCCCGCACCCAGCAGGCCGGCCTTTATGCTTACGGAATTGTCCCCCGAATAAGCGGATGATGAGAAAAGGACTGTAAATGCAATCAGCGCCGGCAGGATTATTTTCTTTGTCATTACCCCCCCCTTGAAAATTGTGACATTTTTTTATACTTACAGAATTATACACTATAATATTTTATATAATCCATATATTATTATAAACCGATGTATTTTCACAATACCTTAAAGGTTAATAAGGAATCTCTCCCGTGGGAAGGGGAGAGACGGGAGGATAAATGATTCATGCATGAACTTGTTTTCCTGAAATCACTTGTAATAATTTTCGGAATATCTGCAGGCGTGGTATTTGTGCTTAACCGGCTGAGGATTCCCTCGATTGTGGGTTTCCTGCTGTCCGGCGTTCTGCTCGGGCCGCACGGACTGTCTTTTATCAAGGACATAAGCATGATCCAGACATTTGCGGAAATAGGCGTTATACTCCTGCTCTTTACCATAGGCCTGGAATTTTCCCTGGCGAGGTTTCTCAGGATGCGCCTGGAGGTCTTCGGCATAGGCGGACTTTATGTCTTCATAACCGTTGCACTGACCGCCCTGATCTCCTATCAATGGCTCGGAAATATAAATACGGCGGTTTTTACCGGTTTCCTCGTTGCGTTGAGCAGTACGGCCATTGTGATGAAACTGCTTTCCGAAAAGGGCGAACTGGATGCGCCCCACGGAAGGATAGGCATAGGCATACTGATATTCCAGGACCTCTGTGTCGTGGGCTTCATGCTGTTTATCCCGCTTATGTCCGGCGGGGGCGGGGTGTACGAGCTGGCATTGACCTTCGGCAAGGCCGTTGTCATTGTTGCGATAGTTCTGCTTTCATCGAGGTGGCTTGTGCCGAACTTGCTGCATCAGGTCGTCCACACAAGGAGCCGCGAGCTCTTCATCATCACGGTGCTCATACTCTGTTTCGGAACAGCCTTTATTACGTCCGAGTTCGGCCTGTCCCTTGCACTCGGCGCGTTCCTGGCCGGGCTGGTGATTTCCGAGTCTGAATATGTCCACGAGGCGACATCGGCGATACTGCCGTTCAAGGACAGTTTCATCGGGCTGTTTTTCATATCTGTCGGCATGCTTATGAACATATCGTTTTTCCTGAACAACATGGGGCTTGTCCTTTATTTTGCCGGCGGCATAATTCTTCTGAAATTCCTGGGAGGTTTTCTGTCCATGTTCCTGTGGAGGCGCGCGCTGAGAATATCGATACAGTCAAGCATGAACCTCGCGCAGGTCGGGGAGTTTTCCTTCGTGCTGGCGGTGGCGGGACTTGCAGCCGGTGTGATTTCGGACGACATGTACCAGGCGTTTCTCGCCGCCTCGGTGTTGACGATGCTCCTGACGCCTTTCATGATGCAGGCGTCCCCTTCCGTCTCGGGGAGGCTCGGCTCACTGGGATTCCTTCAGAGGCTCGAAAGGGCCAAGGATATCCCGGAGCCCGGGAATTTCGCGGTGAAGAGGGAGGATCACGTGATTATCATAGGCTTCGGCCTGAACGGCAGAAACCTGGCCAGGGTGCTGAAAGAGGCCGATATACCGTATGTGGTCCTGGAGCTGAACCCCGATACGGTCAGGGATATGAGGAAACACGAGGAGCCGATTTATTACGGGGACGGTACAAACGTCGAGGTGCTCCACAGGCTTGGGGTTGAAACGGCGAGGATTCTCGTGGTTGTGATTTCAGACCCTGCATCCAGCAGGAATATTGTAAGGACCGCGAGGAAGCAGAATCCGGACTTGTTCATAATAGCCAGGACCCGCTATGCCGCGGAAGTGGATGACCTGCTCAAACTCGGAGCCGATGAAGTCATCCCCGAGGAATTTGAGACATCCCTCGAAATATTCTCGCGTGTTCTCGGCCGTTATCAGAGGCCGAAGAACGAGATATTCAATTTCGTCGATATGATAAGGGAAGACGGCTACAGGGCGCTGAGGCAGCCCGGCGCTGCAACACGCAAGCCACTGCTTGACAAGTGCACGGTGCTGACGAATGTCACCGTGGAGCTGTTTACGATCAAGGAGGATTCCCCTGTGCTGGGCAGGTCACTGGCGGGCCTTCAGTTCAGGACCAGGACGGGCGCCACGATACTGGCGGTTGAACGCAATAACCGGATGAATGCAAGCCCTGACCCTGAATTCAGGTTTGAAGCCGGTGACATAGTCTTTATCACGGGAAAGAGAGAGGATATAAACAGGGCGCTTATTTACCTTAGCGAAGGGAGGATATGAAAAGGGAAGGGCGGCGCAGCCTGTTTCAGAACCGGTTCTCGGTCCACATTTCCCTGTTGAATCTGACAACCTTGTTCCTGCCGGCCTCCTTGGCTTTATAAAGCGCCACATCGGCGAATTTGATCGCCTGCCAGAAGCTTTCGGTGTCCGCAGGGAATTCGCTTATCCCGAGGCTTACGGTTTTCTTGATCGTGCCGTCCGATACCTTTATCCTTGTGTTCTCCATGGTCTCCCTTATCTTTTCAGCGACATTGATGGTTTCGCCCTCGTTAATGTCAAGCATGAGAACAAGGAATTCCTCGCCCCCGAATCTTATCACGAGGTCAGCGGTCCTGATGCATTTCCTGAGCACATCGGAGGTCTCTTTGAGCACCATGTCGCCGATGCTGTGCCCGTACAGGTCATTGACCTGTTTGAAGAAATCAAGGTCGCACATTATCAGGCCCACGGTCTTTTCCCTTCTCAGAACACCGGCTATAAGGGTCTCCGTGTATTCCTGCAGGAATCTCCTGTTATACAGCCCTGTCAGGGAGTCCTTTAATGCCGATTCCCTCAGCGTATTCATGAGCCTTTTCGCCTCGATCACGGAGAGGGATTCCTTGATGTACTGCCCGGCCCTGAAGAGTCTCCCGTCCTTCCCGCCGGCTTTGAAATTCTCCCTGTCGAGGAGGAACTGCACGACCCCGCCGGTCTTGCCGCCGATTATCATTGGCATGCAGATATGCACCTTTTCGATATCCGGCCTGAACTGTTTGCATATGCCGGGATATGTCGCGGACGATATGGTATGGCCTGTCTTTTTGACCTTGCACAGCTCGCTGTTGTGAAGAACCTCTTCACTGCAGAATATATCTTTTTCGTCCAGTATCACGGGGTAAACGGGCTTCATTTTATTCCTGCTGTTGGAGACCTCGTATATAATGAATTTGTCCAGGCCGAGATTGTCGCTGAAGACCCTTCCGAGCCGCGAGTAGACGTCATCGAGGCTGTCGTCCTCCTCGATGACCTTTTTGAATGTAGCCATGTCGTGGATTTCCTCCATCAGGTGATTGAAGCCCTCTGAAAGCGCGCCTATCTCGTCCTTTGACCTTACGGTGATTTTCCTGGAGAGGTCCACTTCCCCCCCGCCGGGGGAGCGGATCTGCCGTATGATGGATTTTACAGGCCCTGCAATCGATCTTGAGATCGATACAGTGAAAAACAGCAGCAGCAGCGAGGCTGTCAGGAGAACGCCTCCCTGTATATAAAACGAGAGTCTTGCGGTTTCCCGTACCGCCTTTAAATCAGCGGCGAACATCTTCGCCGTCCGGGTGGAGAAACTCTCGGACAATGCCGTTGCCGATGAAAGTGTCTGCCTGTAGTTAAGTATTTTGTCGGCCAGGGGCCCGCCGTCCTGCTGCATGCTGTTTGAGCCGCTAAACTTTAAATCCGCAAGCCCGGCCAGTTCCGTGTCCAGGGCGTCAATGAGCGGCAGGAGATCATTTGAGAATTTTTCCGCGGCGGCTACTGGTGTAACAGTGAGTCTCTCGATTAATTTATTGCTGTCCCTGTCAATATCATAAACCTGGCCCCCGAGCTCCAGAGCGGAAAGAAATGACCTTATGTCCATCAGTCTCGTCCTTGATATGCCGATTTTCTCATTGAACTCGGCGATACCGGAGACAGCCTGCATTCCGGCGGCGTCGATGCTCATACGCTGGAGTTTCCGCGTGATTTTGCCCGAAATCCTGTCAAGGGGCATAACCTGGACGGCTATTCTGCCGGTACGGTTGTTTATGGTCACGTTTGTCAGGACACTCGTGAGAAACATCACGGCAAACCAGAACAATACGCCGAGGAAGAAGAGGAGAAATTTCTTTCTTATGGGCAGGTCGACAAACGTGATGAAGTTTATAAGTTTCTTTATCATGTTAAGATGACACCTGCACTGCCGTATGAAATTTTTCCGGCAGGCCGCCATACCCGTTCACGCCGCATTAAAGATAATATAACCCGAATTGAGCGATTTTTGCATGCTCGGATGTGCAGGGCGGTTTCAAAAATGCATAACGCGATGAGATTTTTGAATCATCTTATTGCCATATCGGGTTTTCACCTGACAGGTGAATAATTTCCAAAGCGGGAAAAAGGCCGCACAGAGGTATCGCCGTGCATCTTTTCAACCGCCTTGCACATCTTCAATGAAATATAAATCGCTCAATTCAGGTATAAAATATTTTGTGGAAATTATCCTGAGTGGTGTATGCACGGGCAGGGGAGTCCGCCGGGAAACAGGGTTCGGAATTCGAAGTTCGAAATGCGGGCGGGTTATTTCACTTCCAGCATTCTGTCGAGGGCCTTTTTGGCGGGTATCCTCACCTCTTCGGGCACCTTTATCTTGTAAGTCATTGTCTCAAGCGCATTCAATACGCTGTGGAGGGAGGTTCTTTTCATGTTGGGACAGACCATGTCTTTCCTGAGGGGGTGGAATTTCTTCTCCGGGTTGTCCTTTCCGAGTTTGTAAAGAAGTCCCGTCTCCGTGCCTATTATAAACTCCCGTGCATCCGATGATTTTGCGAACCTGAGCATGCCCGAGGTGCTTGTCACATGGTCGGCCTTTTCAAGCACTTCCATCCTGCACTCGGGATGGGCGATCAGCAGCGCGTCCGGATACCGCTGTCTCGCCCTGTCCACATCCACTGCGGATACCCTCTCGTGCACATGGCAGAAACCGTCCCATGCTATGACCTCTTTCCTTGTGTTCTTTGCAATCCACGCAGAGAGGTTTTTATCGGGCACGCATATCACTTTATCGGCATCAAGCGATTCCACTATCTTCACGCCGTTGGCCGAGGTGCAGCAGATGTCGCTTTCCGCCTTGACATCCGCCGTTGTATTGACGTAAGTGACCACCGGCGCGCCGGGGTGGAGTTTTTTTATTTCCCCAAGGGTGAATCCGGCCGGATACGTGTAGCCGCCCGTATACTCGAAACCCGGGAAATGGGTTTTGATATTTCTCTCGCCGCTGGTTGTTATCATGTCGGCCATGGGGCAGCACGCCGTGATCTCGGGGAGAAGGACGGTCTTCCCCGGAGACAGTATCGATGCGCTTTCAGCCATGAAGTTCACACCGCAGAAGACGATAACCTCGCATTCGACGGAGGCCGCGGTGCGGGAAAGCTCCAGGGAGTCGCCTGTATAATCGGCGATATCCTGCACCTCTTCACGCTGGTAATTGTGTGCGAGGATGATGGCTTTTTTCTTTTCCTTGAGGTTCAGTATTTTTTCACGCAGGATTTCCGTATCCGTCATGGCAGTATATTTTAGACGTTTTTTCAGAAATTTGAAAGTCTGTAACGCTTGTAGTACACGGGAGTGTTTGTGTAGAGGACCGTCCCGTCGTCGAACGTAACCTTATATATCCTTGATATGTTGCGCCCGGATTTGTATCTCGATATGACCTTTATCACGTAATTTTCGGTTTCGGGGATGGAAGGTATCCCCCCGGATTTTTCGACCCTCGACGGTCCGGCATTATAGGCCGCAAGGGCCAGGCTCAGGTCGCCGTTGAACTTGTCGAGGAGGCGCCTGAGGTATCTGACGCCGCCTTCAATGTTTTCTTCCGGGTCAAAGGGATCGTTTACAAGCATATCCCTTGCCGTTGAGGGCATTAACTGCATGAGCCCAAGGGCCCCTTTTTCAGAGACGGCCCGTGGATTCCAGTTGGATTCCACGCTTATCATGGCCTTTATGACAGACGGCTCTATGTTGTATTTCAGCGATTTCTCCCTGATGATGCGGTCGTATTTCCCGGCCGGTCCGGCTGTTTCCGCACGATGTGTTTTGCCGGCATTGCCTCTGCCGCCCGGTATGTTCGTCATGTGAATAACACCGTTTTTATCCGTATAGGTGTATATCTCTGCATAAGCCGCGGCAACCCCCATGCAGAATGTGATAACTATGGCTATATAAACAGTTTTCTTCATTTTTTTAATATAACATCTGTAAATTGAGATGGTCAATTTACGGTGAAGGCCGTTCCTCCCATCCTTGCCCTGGTATATAATCGGACTATATGCGGCTTTTATTTAACCTGAATCTTATCATGAACCGGCAGTCTCTCGCGGCCGCCGGTCCTGCGAAAAGAGGATGCATATTTTGTTAAAATCAGTGAGGAGAGGAATTAACCTTAATGCGGCATAAACGTGCAGAGGAGTCCGCCGGAAGACCCGCCGCACGCTCCTCTGCTCCGCCGCCGGTATTTTATGCCGCTGTAAGGTTGACCGTGATGTTGACGGGGAAATACTGATGAACGATAAGATGCGGATTCTTCATACGGAATGGTCGGACGGTCTCGGCGGACAGGAGAGGAGGGTGCTGTCGGAGGCCGCCGGCCTGCGTGATAGGGGGCATTACGTTGCCATTGCGTGCAGGCGGCATGCAAGGATAAGAGACGAAGCGCTGAATCTCGGGATCGATGTGCATGTGCTGCCTTTTAAAAAGCTGTATGACATAGGAAGCATCATGAGGCTGGCGGGACTGCTGAGGAAGAAAAGATTCGATGTTGTCAATACGCACAGCGGCGTGGATTCATGGATAGGGGGTATAGCAGCCAGGCTTGCAGGAGTGCCGGTCCTCGTAAGAACACGGCATTTAAACATCCCGCTGAAGAGAAATTTGTTGAACTTTATTCACTACCTGCCGGATGTTTATATTGCCTGTGGGGAAAATATGCGAAAAAATCTTACGGAGAATTGCGGTTTCCCGGACAAAAAGGTTATAAGCATACCTACAGGTGTGGGACCGGAGTTTTTCAGGGTAACAAAAAATATGTCTCTGAGAGCAAAGTACGGACTTGATGAGAATTCTCCGGTTATAACAAATGTCGGCATTTTACGGAGTGTTAAAGGACATGAAGTAACACTTCAGGCAGTAAAGGCGGTGGCGGGATTTTATCCTGGTGCAAAGTTCCTGCTGGTAGGGGATGGTCCCAGGGAAGAGGAACTGAAAAAAATGGTCAGTGATCTCGGTATTTCCGGGCATGTAATATTTACGGGGTTTGTCGATAATATACCGGAAATATATTCTATTTCGGACATTGCCGTTCTGAGCTCGTGGTCGGAAGGTTTTCCCCAGAGCATTATACAGGCAATGGCAGCGGGAGTTCCTGTTGTCGCTACGAAGGTTGGAGGTGTGCCCGAGGCTGTCATACATGGTGAAACAGGCCTCCTTGTTGACCCCGGAGACTATGATGCATTAGGCGTAAGCATTATCCGGATATTAAATGACGATAAGTTGAAAAATAAGTTGGTCGGTAATGCCCTGGAAAAGGTTAAGAATTTGTTTACAGCGGAGCATATGCTTGAGATGATAGAAGAGCTGTATATTGATTTAACAGAAAGTCGTTCTGGTAAAACCCGGCGCAGGTTGGTAAAATAAAATGGCCATGGATATAGATCATCATACAATAAAGGAACCGGCCCGTATTATTGAGAGTTTCAAGGAGATAAAACCCGCATGTATATTCGGTTCGCATGCAAGGGGCAGCATATCCCCTCTCAGCGATTATGATTTTGCTCTGTATCTTGATACGACTGACAAAAAGCTGATATATGATATCAAATTTGAACTCTGTGACAGGCTTGCCAGATTATTGAAGACCGACAAGGTGGATAGTTATATTAAACCTGATCGAGTCGCCGGAACTGAAATATATAATTATTAAATATGGGAAGCTCATTGTGGAAAAAGAGCCTTTCAAGGTCCTGGTCGAACCTCGTATTATGAATGAATATTTCGACTTTCAGTATGGTCTGGAAAGATATTCCCTGACAGGGGCGAAGACGTGAGCAACCTTAAGGTAACCTTAATGTTGCACAAGCCGGCAGGGGAGTCCGGCGTAAAACCTTTATAAAGCGATTGGATATCGGAAATATGTCTTTATTGCAGGACGTAACGGAGAGTGAAATTCCAGAGGATGTCGATATGCCGTGCGGGATACTCTCCAAGGTATCGCGGATAAAGCTTTTCCGCCGGACTCCCTGCCCGCGGGCGGCATTTTTATGCCACTGTAAGGGTAATTGAAAATAAAATGAGCTCTATAAGGAAATATCTGCATATTCTTCAACGGGATAAGAAATATTCGAAGTAAGGATATCATAAATGATATCGATATAAAAGGGGCGCTGGAAAGATATATGTATCTTGCTGTTCAATCAACCATAAATATGGGGGAAGCATTAATCTCATATAAAACCCTGCGAAAGCCTGCTGCTACTATGACAGAAGTTTTTTATATACTTAACGAGGATGGATTTATCCCCGTTGCATTAACTGATAACCTTGCAAGGATGGTTGGCTTCAGAAACATCATAGCCCATGACTATGAAGGGCTTGATTATGACATAGTGTTGGATGCCCTCCATAATAAATTAGACGACATAGAGTCATTTCTGAAAGAGGTATCACAGAGACTCTTCCTTCCCGAGAATAACTGATTAGTTCATGAACATCCTTCATACAGAGACACTCAAGAGATGGGGAGGCCAGCAGAACAGGGTGCTGACAGAGGCCGTTGGCCTGGATAAAAGGGGATACAGGGTTGTTGTAGCCTGTAATAAGGGCAGCGCCCTTGCGGAAAAATTAAAAAAAGCGGGGATAAAAGTTTATGAACTGAACATGGTAAAACAGGCCCATCTGCAGACGGTCCCGAAGTTGATAAGCATTATCAAAAAAGAGGGCATTGACATTGTTTCCACGCACAGCTCCGTTGACAGCTGGGCCGGGGGACTGGCGGCAAAACTCTCGGGCAGGCGTCTCGTGAGATTCAGGCACAATCTCTATCCCATCGGCAGGGACCCGCTGACAAGATTTATTTATTCCATACCCGACCGGATCATTGTCATCAGCAATGCGGTCAGGGACGTGCTTGCAGGGTGCGGATTAAAGAAAGACAGACTGGTCACAATAACAAGCGCCGTTGACCTGGAAAGGTTCGACCCCGCGGCTGGAGACCTCAGGAATGAGCTGGGCATTTCCGGGGATACGATGGTCATAGGGAATACGTCCACGTTTACGGAGGTGAAGGGTCAGGAGCACCTTCTCCGGGCGTTCAACATCATAAACAGGCACATCCCGTGCAAATTGCTCTTTGCTGGCAGGCTGGACGGACCGTCGAAAGACAAGTATATCCCCCATGTGGAAGAATGCCTGCGGGATAAAGTGGTCTTTCTGGGCCACAGGGATGATATTCCGCGGGTCTTAAAGACAATAGATGTGTTTGTTTATCCTTCCATGCTTGAAGGGCTCGGGACGGCGCTCCTCGAGGCCATGGCAATGGGAAAGACGGTTGCGGTGTCGGATATTCCCACATTCAGGGACTTCATTGAGGACGGGATCAACGGGCTGTTCTTCAGGGTCAGCGACCCTGAAGACCTTGCCGGAAAGGTCATCTCGCTCATGAGGGATGAAGACCTCCGGATACGGTTGGGCGAAAACGCGAGGGCGACGGCCATTGAGAGATTCGGCGTTGACAGGATGCTGGACCTGACGGAGTCCCTTTACATGGAGGTATTGAATGCTGCATGATTCCATCCCGGTCGTGATGTATCATCATGTATCAACGGTCGGCAGTGAACTCAATGTTCACCCGCAGGTCTTTGAGGAGCAGTTGCGGGCATTGTCCGCTAAAGGCTGGAAGACGCTTTCAGGGGATGAGTTCCTGTTTTTTATTGAGCACAGGAAGGAAAAACCGAAAAAATGCGTTCTGCTCACCTTTGACGACGGTTTTGCGGACAATTACGTCTATGCATACCCGATACTGAAGAAATTCCATATGAAGGCGGTGCTGTTCGCGACAGTGGGTTTTGTGGAAGACAGGGACATGAAGAGGGATTCATTTGTCCCGCTTCCCCACAATGACGCTTGGAAGCTGGTCTTAACCGAGAGGCGTTCCGAGGTTATGTGCACATGGAAAGAGCTCGAGGAAATGGACGGTTCGAGGGTGTTCGACGTTCAGTCACACGGCATCTCGCACAGGACGCCGGAGTACATGAAAAGGAGAAAATATGCTGAACTGAAAATGGACCTGTCGGGCGCCAGGACCGCTCTCGAGGAAAGACTCTCTAAAAAGGTGGTGCATCTCGCGTGGCCGCAGGGCCACTATGACGGCGAAGGGATAGAGATAGCGTATGAAGCGGGCTACAAGGCCCTGTATACAACCGAGCGCGGCGCCAACACCGTGGATAACCTGAGCATGATCAGGAGGTTGCCCGTAAAGGGCAGGAACGGGAAATGGCTGCTCGGCAAGCTCCCTATATATTCATCGGAGCTTTTAAGCAGGATCTATCTGGCGCTGAGAACAGGGATATGAGGCGTTTCGAGAATGAAGTCGTGCGCGTTGCCTTCTCCGGCACGGAGGAGATGCATTCTTCCATTTTAAGGTTGTCACGCCTGATAGGAGACTTCCCTTCCATCCTCCGGCCGTTCAGGGGCGCCGACGAAGGTGTGAGGGATATATTGTCTTCACAGGGCTTCCGGCTTTATCCTACGGTCAAGAAGACAACTCTGTTCCATGACCCGTCGACGGACTGTTTTTTTAAAATACTCCATCCGCTGAGCCTTAAACACAGGTTTTCTTTCCTTGTCACGGACAGGGCGGGACACGTCCGCGACATTTCGGAACAATTACTCTCAAAGGGTGTAAAGACGGCAAAGGTCGCGGCATACGGTTTTCTCAGGAAGGGCAGGCGCCCGTTTTTCGCCGTGAGGAGGGTTGAGGGAGAATCCCTGTACGACATCCTGATCAGGGGGAACAGAAACATCACCATGTCGGAATACCGAAAGGTTATTGAGGAAATATCGAGGCTCCACTCTCTCGGGTACTGGTTCGGCGACGCGCATCTCTCTCATATATTCATAAAGGACGGAGAGGTCTCGGGTATTATCGATATCGACGGTATAAGGAAAAACCGTCCATTTATGATTAGAAATCTTGCAAAGGACATCGCGGGGTTCAACCATCCGGGGATTCCGCTCACAGGGGATGAAAAAAAATCGCTGTTTGAATACTACGCTGATATGCAGCAAATAGAAAACAGGGGAAAATTCCTGCAGACGGTCAAATACTATACGGAGCGGAGATGGAAGGATTAAGCATCATCATCCCGGTTCACAACAAGATAGATATTACAGTGAAATGCATTGATTTCATAATAAAATTCAATAAGGGTTGCGCCTTTGAAATTATTGTTGTGGACAACGGGTCGGCAGATGAAACCCGCCGGGTTTTGTCTGATGATAAGCGAATCACTTACATCAGAAACGGGGAAAACCTCGGTGTCTCAAAGGCATGCAATATCGGGGCGGAGAGGGCAAAATACGATGTGCTCTGCTTTATGCATAATGATGTCTTTGTTTACAGAGAAAAGTGGACCGCTGCAATATGCGGCTTCGTTGAAAAGACTGCGACGGCCGGGGTGGTCGGCCTTTACGGGGCAAAGACCATCCGGAGAGACGGCAGTTTCAGGGGGAAGTCAATAGTCCATGCCATTAAGGACAAACCGTCCATGACCCGCGGATACGAGAAAGTCGCAGTTGTTGACGGCCTGCTCCTGTCGATGAAAAAGGCAGTGTTCGAGGATTGCAGGGGATTTTGCGAAGCTTTCATCGTTCATTATTATGATAAAGACATATCCATGAGGGCTTACAAGGAGGGTTTTGTTAATTACGTCCTGAACATCCCTTTCGACCATGTTTGCGGCACAACAAGAAGCGGAATCAGACATGATGACACCATACGTGACGAGGCTCAAAAGAGTTTTACGGAGATGTGGAGTCGTTATCTGCCGGTGGATGTTTCAACATGGCGTGAGAAAATCGGCTGGCTGGCAAAGGGCGCTCTTTCCCGGCCGGTTGCGGATTGACGGACATCAGATATCTTCATAGTTGAGTATATCCATGGTATCATCCTTCATTGCCATTGCATATATCTTCCGCTCCGTGAGGTATTTAACCACATCATCCCCCATGTAGAGTGATGCAAAAACGGGGATTACCTTCTTGCCCCTGTATTCGGGGAAATAATCATAAATCTCCTTCAGTACCTCTGCAAAATCATCGATATACCCTATCCTCGGAGTTGATTTTGTCTCATTCAGCAGCACAACATCCCCGCATACCGCAATCACATCGAATTCCCTTTTCTTCGACGGGTCTTTTGTGTTCAACTTTTTCCTTCTCACCATGAAATCATCCAGTTCTTCCTCTTTGCAGCCGAAATACCTGTTTGCAAGGCCGGAGATATTAGGGGCGACAATGTCCTCCACAAGCGTGCCCATTTTGTTTGCAAGCTCCCCCCATTTACGGTTCATCTCCCGTCTCTGCTGCTTTTCCTCGTCCTTGAAGTCCTTCATTTCGTCCTTGAAGTCCTTCATTTCGTCCTTGAAGTCCTTCATTTCGTCCTTGAAGTCCTTCATTTCGTCCTTGAAGTCCTTCATTTCGTCCTTGAAGTCCTTCATCTCGT
>JALSHG010000044.1 GCA_026982355.1 Thermodesulfovibrio sp. | reverse complement strand
CGTATCAGGTTGCATATATTCTCCTCGTTCTGACCTGTCGTAGGCTCATCCAGGAGCAGCAGGCGTGGGTCCATGGCAAGCACGGCCCCTGTCACCGCCCTGAGTCTCTGTCCGCTCGAGAGTGCGTGTGGAGGTATGCCTTCCAGTCCTTCAAGGCGGAGCATGCGGATGAGGGTCCTGTTTCTTAGTGCGCGCGCTTCCCTGTCAACACCAAGGTTCTTCTGGCTGAACTCCAGTTCAGCCCACACACTGTCGTCGAACAACTGGAGGTCGGAATTCTGAAAGACCATCCCCACCCTTCCCGCGTTTCTGTGACGGCGTCCCTTGAGACTGTACAGTCCGTTCATGTCGACACTGCCTGATGCCGGCCGGTTCAGCCCTGACAATATGCTAAGGAGCGTTGATTTGCCCGAACCGTTCCGCCCCATGACCGCAATTATGTCACCACTGTAAATCTCGAGAGAGACCCCATTTAAGGACTGCTCCCTTGCCCCCGGGTAGGCAAAGGAGATATCCCTGAGAGAGGCTACACGTCTTTTTTCACTGCCATTGCCTTCCGCAGGATTCTCTTGTCTGAAAACCCGTCCGGATGGTTTGAGTTTAATGATTTCATCAGTCATATCCCCGGTCCACTCCCCTGACCATTTGTGGCAGACAGCCCCGGCAATCCGGACGGCATCAGGCACCTTGAGCCCGAGGGTTTTAAAAACTCCAGTATGGGCGGGCAGGTCTTTCCTGTCAATATCAAGGACAACCCTTCCCTGGTCCATCACCATGATACGGTCTACAATCGCTATCACGTCATCAACCCTGTGCTCCACGAGGACAATGGTTATACCCCTTTGCTTCAGGTCATCGAGACACCTGACTATCCCGGCAGTCCCGGCAGGGTCGAGCTGGCTTACCGGCTCGTCAAGCGCCATCACCACCGGACCCATGGCAAGCTGCGAGGCAATGGCAACACGCTGCTTCTGCCCTCCCGAGAGTCTTGCGGTCTGCCTCTCTTCAAATCCCCCAAGACCGACCAGGGCCAGGGCCTCCCCCACCCTTTTCGTGATCACTGCCGGGGGAAGACCGAGGTTTTCAGGGCCGAATGATATCTCGTCCCTCACTGTACTGCAGAAGAGCTGATCGTCAGGGCTCTGAAATACCATACCCACATACTGCGAGATACACGGCAGGGATGAAGCGCGTGTGTCTGTACCATTGACAACCACCCTGCCCCGCATCTCTCCCGCACTCTCATGGGGGATTATCCCGCCGAGCATCTTCAGCAGCGTGCTCTTGCCGCAGCCCGTACGGCCGGTGACAAGCACGCACTGGCCCCTTGGCACGGAAAAAGAGACCTCCTGCACCGACGGATCGCTGCGCCCGGCATATTTGAAGGAGACGTTTTTAAAGGTTATCATCTGCTGTTGAACCCTTTGTCTTAAAGTGAAACCCTGTAGCTTAGATACCAGGCCCGTCCGGATAACGGAAACTCCGGTTTTTCATAGTAGTACTCGTCAAAGATGTTGTTGACTTTCAGGGTTATCTCATGCCGCCTTTTGAATTTAATGCCGGCGACAAGATCAACGACAGTGAAGCCTTTATAAGTGATTTCAGGATATCCGGGTGAATACCAGTCATAATCCTTTCGGCTGCCGACATAGCGGGCCAGAAGCCTGGTGTTTACACGGCCGTCATCATAGCTCAGGCCGTAGTTCACCTTCCAGCGGGCCACATTATGTATATCGCCTTCTTCCTCCCCGGGTATCCTCTCTGTTGCCTCAAAAAGCCTTGTAGCACTGCTGAAGAGACCGACCGAGCGGTCCCATTTAAAGAAGACACCGGCATCCCATTCGAGCTCGACCTCCACCCCTTCCATTTTCGCCTCAACAGCATTTTCAAACGTGGTGATATTGTTCTCCTTTTTCCGCGTAATCTTGTCCTCCACCCTGGTCAGAAAATAGTTTGTATCCAGTGAGAGCCCCCAGTCACCGGTACGATCAATACCGATCCCCATGTCCCAGGTCCAGCTCTTCTCGGGTCCGAGGCCGGGGTTTCCCCGTGTTATCATTGTGGTGTCACCGACGATCCGCTCGGAATATCCGGCCATCTGGTAGGCATCGGGGGGCACAAAGGCCTTCCCCAGCGTGCTGTGAATATTAAGGATGGAGGAGACAAGGTACTTGATGCCGAACCTCGGACTAATGGTATCAAAGCTCTCGCCGGCAGGATAAAAATCCGTCTTGTACGGGGTCTCCTTTGTCTCCACGTTGAAGTAGTCGTAACGAAGTCCCGCGTTCAGGACGAGCCTGTTATCGAGAAACCTCCATAATGTGTCAGCGAATAATGCCCGGTTCCGCCTTTCGTCATCCGGAGAATAAGGGGCCTTGCGGGTTCCGTCCTGTCTGTAACTCTTCCGTTCCTCCTCAATATCCTGGTAGTCGGCGCCGATGATGAACTGATGAGTCTCCCACTGCGTTACGTTCTGTATCTGCGCACCCTTCCACCTCGTTGTGCTTTCATAATTCCTGTAGGGTTCGGCACTGACATAGGATCCGGAGCTGTAATCATAAACGTATTTCTTGTAATACTCACTGCTTTCCTCAGAGGCAAAGACCGTGAACCTGCTCTCATTCCGTCCCCACAGTCTTATCAACTGCATGTCGCCTCCGTAGCGCACCATATCCTTCTGACTCTGCTGAAGATCGCCGTAAAAGAGTGCTCCGGGCGTTTCAATGTCAATTCCCCTGTAGATATCCCCTTTGATATCCAGTCTCCAGCCCGGACCGGGATCACTGCCGAGACGCAGCGAGCCGTACCTTGTCCTGTACGAGGTCCCGGGACGGACACCTTCTCCGTCACCCAGTTTCATGTCGCTTACCTAGGTGTAGTTGCGGAGTGTCAGGTCAAAGTCGAGCCAATCGGCAAGACGGCCTCCCGCGGCAATCTTTTCAAAGTTGGTATCAAAGCTGCCGCCGCCCAATTCGGCAGAAACTGTGAGCGGGCCCGTGTTCTTCCTTGTGATTATGTTGACCACTCCACCCATTGCTTCAGCGCCGTAAAGGGAAGAGGCCGGCCCCTTCAGCACCTCTATGCGCTCGACATTGTCCATCAGGATGGTGGACAGGTTGGTGGCACCGGCGGGCCGGCCGTCGATGAGGAGCAGCGAATGCTTGGTTATCCCTGAGAACTCGGGCCTGAAGCCGCGTATGCTTATCCCTGAAAGCGCCCCCGGATACTCGATGACATCAACGCTGCTGTTCTTCTTGAGTTGTTCAGTGAGCGTCTCTCCCACGGTCGACTCGATCTCTCCCGGGGTTATGACGTCCACCACCTGCGGAACCTCTTTTTTCGGCGTTTCAGTCCGGGTGGCGGTAACAACGATCTCTTCTAAAGTCGTTGCGTCATCACCTGCGGACGCAGGCGCGGC
>JALSHG010000043.1 GCA_026982355.1 Thermodesulfovibrio sp. | reverse complement strand
ATAAACGGGCGGGAGAGTCTCCCGTAAAACCTTTATAAAGCGATGGGATTTTGTAAATATGTCTATGTTGCAGGAAATAACGGAGAGTGAAGTTCCAAAAGACGTTGATATGCCGTGCGGAATACTCCCCAAGGTATCGCAGATAAAGCTTTTCCGGCAGCCTCTCCCGCCCCGCCGGCAATGTTTTAATGCCACTGTAAGAAGACTCAAATGAAAGGGGGATCGGGAAAATGGCGGAAGAAAAAAAACCGGAAATAACCGAATCAACGGCAACCCAGTTTGTCCTTCTGAGGGACGCGCAGGGCAGGGAATTTGTCTGCAGGATAAGCGACCTGAAAGACCCCTCAAAGCTTACGGATGAGGAGAAGAAGAGATGTTACGAAAACGTTGAGGATGCCCTGAAAGAAATGGAAGGACTGTAAACCTTATTGTTGCATGGAACCGGCAGGTCACTGCCGGTTCCATGCAACAATATAAATAAAGACGGCAGATAACTTAAAGAACAATCACCTTGTCAGCCTCGTGGGCCATGTTGGCATTATCAAACTGGCTTCCGCAACCGATCTCCTTCGGTACACCGTCGGTGGAAACCCCCATGCCCTTGGCGCTGTGGTCGCAGAAATTCATTGTAATGCCTTTTGTAGTGCATAATCCGGTAAATGAGGGGTTGCCCAGGAGTTTTGTCCCCTCATCCATACAGAATATAATGACTTCGTGACCCTTTGATACGGCTGATTTCGTAATTCCCAGGATATCATCAAGTCGCTTGTCGGTATTGACCAGGATTCCAAGTTTCATCTTTTGTCTTCCTCCTTAAAATAGAAAAGCTTCAGGATCACCAGGAAATGACCTTGTCACTTGACGCGATGGAATCAACAATCTCGTCGTAGTTTTTGTTCTCGTTGATGTTTATTACCGTAACATCGTTTGCTTTTTTATGCTCTTCGATGAATTTATTCAATGTATCATCGGTCTGTTTTACCAGGTACAGGATTTTCATTTTTGCCTCCTTAAATAGAGTTATCCGCTCCCGAATTTCTTTGCAGCTCTTTCCGGCACATAAAAACCGTATCAGTAAGGCAGTATATGATCGTATTCAAGGAGCTTCCGTGCTATTTCCCCGGTGGAGAGGTATTCCATGTTCTCATTCCCCTTGAAGTTGGTGAAAACCTTTATGTCCATATCGCCCATTGTCTCGAGGTTCATCACGTTGTCATCCGTCTTCTCCACCTCTCTGTCAAGCACATACACATCCACCGCATCATCAGCCAGTATCATACCCACTCCCATCCTGAGGGCCTCGCCCTGTCTGTCCCTGACCAGAACAGCGATTTTCTTTGCCATTTTTTATTTCACCTCCTTAATTATTTTCAGCGCCGGTGTCAGTGTCAGTGCAACCTTCCGACCGACACTGACGCCGGTTATCTGTCTTTTTATTTCTCTACGGGATATTTTGCGGGATCAAGATTCGACCACTCACCCCATGAGCCCACGTAGTTTCTCACCTTCGGATAACCAAGGAGATTCTTCAGTACAAAATAGGTATGCGCAGCGCGTATGCCTCCCTGGCAGTACGTGATGACTTCCTTGTCCTTCGTTACACCCTTCGATTCATAGAGGGCCTTCAGGGCGCTGGCCGGCTTGAAGGTGCCGTCCCTGTTGAGGTTGCTTGGATAGAAATTGAGGTTTACGGCGCCCGGTATATGCCCTGTCCTCTTGTTTATTTTCGGCTGCTCGTTTTTCACTCCCTTGTATGCATCGGCGCCGCGTGTATCCACTAATACGACTTTCGGATTCTTCAGGTTCTTCAGCACATAATCCGCGCTTGCATATATGGAAGCGTCGGGCGTGGCCTTATATGTTGCGGGGGTTATCTTTGTCGGAGTCCCGGTCGTGGGAAACTTTTCCCTCATCCACTTTGAAACGCCGCCGTTCAGGTAGCTCAGTTTTTCATGGCCGAAATACTGCATAAGCCAGAATGCGCTCGTGATAAAGGGGTTTCCGCCGCTGCCCCCTGAAACAATCACATGGGAGTCATTGCTGATACCCAGCCTGCCCATCAGGGCCTCGAACCCGGCCTTGTCGGGAGGAGCGCTGCCGTTGCCCAGGACACCCATCAGGCTGCCGATATCAAGATATACAGAGCCGGGAATGTGTTTGCTGTCAAAGTTTGCCTTGTCGTTCTGGACCATGCCGGCCATGTATATAATGCGTAATCCGGGTTTATCCAGGTTCCGGGCAAGCCACTGGGTTTCCACGAGGGGCGGGACGCCCGAACCGGCAAACGCGTTCTGGTAGCCCGCAGACAGGGCTGCAAACAAAAACAATGAGAAAACAACCGTAATAATTCTCTTGCCGACATTTTTGTCCTTTTCACGCCGAAATAACATTTAGACCCTCCTTTTTAAGTTGATATTTGTTAACCTTTACGGTTGCAGCGCCGGCGGCGGGGCGGACTCCTCCGCCCGTTTATGCAACATTAAGGTTAAGACGGTGGATGCACAGCTTACTTCAAGACAGTAAAGCTAAGACTATTAAATACTATGATGTCAACTTATGTCAATATAAAAATCTCAATCCGCAGATTTTTTTAATTTTTCATTTTACAGCGGCGTAAAAAACCGCCTGCGGGCGGAAGAGTCCGGCCGTTCATGTTCATGAAACATCAGGGTTAGCGCCCGTAACCGCTGCGAATTCCTCCGTGCTAAAGTTTCCCGCCGGAGAGCCGATAAGAAACTACAAAAAAGTAATGTCGGTTAATGAGGAGGTTTTCATGAAAAAAGTCACGCTCTTTTTATTAAGCGCAATTTTACTGGCCGGGACATTATACGCAGCGCAGTATGAGGTGGTTAAGAAAGCGGATGACCTGCAGATCAAAGTCATGATGGAGAATGACCCGCCGACAAAGGGTGAAAACGATATGAGGATTATTCTGACCGACCCGGAAGGCAATCCCGTGACAAAGGCGAGGATCAAGGTTGATTACAGCATGCCCCCGATGGAAAACATGCCCACGATGATTTACAAGACAAGGGCCAAATTCAACGGGGGGATGTACAGGGCGACAGTCAACTTTTCAATGTCCGGCCGCTGGGATATCCATGTCAGTGTAAAAAGGCCCGGCAAGTCCCTGGCCAAGGTCTCTTTCAGTGTAAACGTGTCGTAACTATCCATCTCCCCCGCCTTGCCTTCTCACAGGGATGGGTAGACACAAGGAGCGGAAATATGACCCTGAGAAAAAGTGTGGGCATAGGCGTAACAGTGATCATATCCCTGAGTGCCGTTATTGTCCTGAGCTTCGCCCTCGTGCTGTTTAAACTCGAAGACCTCGGCAAGAAAGAATTGCACTTGATAGAGGTAAACGACCATCTCAACAGGGGATACTTCGAGCTTATCGCCTGGACGGGCGAGATAAGCGACCACATCTTTGATGACTGGCCCTTCGAGGGCAGCCTGAACTACAGGGAAAGCCTCCTCGGAAAGTGGTTCGAAGAGCATAAGTCCATGGAGTCCATGAGCGCTGAAACCAAGAAAATGGTCGAGGATTTTGCCCGGAACACCGGGGCGCTCTTCCGGAGCGCGGCCAGGATCGTCGAAACGGATGATATTGAACGGAAAAAAGAGATATATTTCGATGAATTTCAGTCCTACGCACATGCAATAGAACCGCTGGTCGGTGGAATTACGAATTTTTACCATGGAAAACTGGCCGCCATCCGCGAGGAGCGCATGACCCTGCAGAGGAATATAGGATACTTTATAATAGTTGCGGCCTCAATCACCATTATAGCGATGGTCTTTGCAGGGCTGGGCGTCTTCAGGGGGGTTTTAAGGCCGCTTCACCATATCTCGCGCGAGATGACAGCCGTGGGCCGGGGTGACCTGCGGGTGAGTGTCAACTATGATAAAAACAACGAGATAGGCGATATCGCCCGCAATTTCAACAAGATGGTCGTGTCTTTCCGCGATATAATAAACGGCATCCTCGCATCATCCGGCAGGGTCGTATCCACCGTGGACGTGTTGAATGAGATGGCTCAGAAGACGGCGGAAGGGGCGCAGAACCAGCATAACCAGACAACACAGGCGGCCACCGCCACGGAAGAAATGAGCCAGACGATTACCGAAATAGCGCAAAACGCCGCAATGGCGGCTGAATCCTCTTCCGCCGCCATCGAGACGGCGGACAAGGGCAAGGAAGTGGCGAACGGGGCCGTGGAGACGATAAACCAGGTTTATACATCCACGGTTGGACTTGCCACGGAGATAGAAAAACTGAACAAAAGCGTGGCGGAGATAGGCGAGATAGTAACGGTAATAAACGGCATAGCCGACCAGACCAACCTCCTTGCGCTTAACGCGGCGATCGAGGCCGCAAGGGCCGGTGAGCAGGGAAGAGGCTTTGCGGTTGTCGCGGATGAGGTGAGGAAGCTCGCCGAAAATACCATAAAGGCGACAGCGGATATCTCGGAGAAAATAAGCGTGGTTCAGGAAGAGTCGGAGCGGACAACCAAGTCGATGGAGGCATCGTCGGTGGAAGTGACGAAGGCGACCGATTACATCAAAAACCTGGGGGATTCCCTGCACTCGATTGTGGAATCCGTCCAGAAGGTCCGCGACGAGGTGACCCATATAGCCACTGCCGTCGACGAGCAGTCATCGGCGGCCGGCGAGGTGTCGAGCAGCATAGAGCAGACGGCGATCATATCAAATGAGGTTGAAAAGATGTCCGAGGAAGTGCTGAACGAGGTCAATAACCTGACCCGCATAGCGGAAGAGCTGAAAAACTCCACGGCAGGCTTCAGGACCGGAGAAGAAACGGGCATCACCGCCGGTGACGGGACAGCGGAAGAACACGTCCACGAGCCGCCCGAAGGAAGCGGCGATATAGCGTAATAATACCGGGGGTTCGCTAATCACGCAGGGAATTCAGGATATCCCTGTACCGCCGCGCATCTTTCAATTTCCCCCGCTTTTCACACCCGTTAATCAGTATTTTCAGCTTTTCTGAAAGGACATGGATTATCTTCCGTTTATACTCCGGATGTGATTCAGCCTCGAGCAGACCGGCCAGGGACCTTACCCTGAACCTGTCCATCGCATGATACATGGACGACAGTTGATCACCGTGCCCGCCGTATTTGATTACGGAAGGGGACGGCTCAAGGCCGGCCGGATGCCGGCGCAGTATCCTGAGCCACAGGTCGTAATCCTCGCAGGCAGGCAGTGTTTCGTCAAAATTACCGTGCCGCTGCAGCAGGTCTTTTTTCACCAGGACGGCCGATGGAGAGACAAGGCACCTCCTGAGTGAAGGCTCCCATATCCAGCCTGCAGCCTTCCGGTGATACCTGCGGGGATTGACGCGCACGCCGTTTCTTATCCATATCTCCTCCGACTGCAGTATCTGGTAAAATGGATACCGTCCGAGATATTCAACCTGGTTTTTCAGTTTGTCCCTTTCCCAGAAGTCATCCGAATCAAGAAAGGCTATCCACTCAGTGCGCGCATTCTCTATGCCGCGGTTTCTTGCCGCCGAGGGACCCGAGTTGCGGGGAAGATAAATCCGGGTTATCCTGTCTCCGTAGCCCTCGAGTATTTCCCGGGTATCGTCTGTCGAACCGTCGTCGACCGCAATGACCTCCCCGGGCATGTACGACTGCGACAGGACGGAATCTATGGCGCGTTTAACGGTATGTCCCCGGTTGAATACGGGAATTATCGCCGTTATCCCGGGACGGCGCGAACCGGGGAAGTGAAGGAGCTTCATGAATTCCTCCCGGAACGGCACGAGGTTCTTATTGAATTCCGCCGTTGCATCGCGGCCGGAATAATCCGTGCCGAACTTCAGGCAGTGAAAACTGATGCCGGTATCCGCAAAGACCTCAGCCTGCGCGTAACATTCCATGTCAACGGAGTCATACGCCCTCCATGATTCCGGCGGATTACCGAGCACGGCCTTCTTAACGCTTACCAGCGAATGCACGTTCACCACGCCCGCGGGATAAGGCACTGGAAGCCTTGCATCCAGCTCCAGGCGCTTTCCGTCCCCGTTCAGCACAAATCGGGGCATTATCCACCTGCCGGGACGGTATCTGCGGTTCAGCAGGCCGCATGTCCCGACGTTCAACACATACAGAGGCTTCAAGTTCCCGCGTATCCAGCATGCAGCCTCCCTCCCCGCCTCCGGTCCCGCGCCGGTGATCAACACCAGGATGCCTGAGCGGCCGTCCTGCGGCCGTGCGCCGGATTTCAGGGCCGCAAGGGTATGGACCGGCACGCGGCGGGCCGCGGGCAGGTCCCGTGGTATCTCCTTTTTGAGGGCGACCGTGATGACAAGCTGTATGTCGGCGGGGTCTGTTCTCTTCATCCGGATATCATTGAATCATACATCATCGGTATCCCCATTCTCAAATGCAGGCAATGACAGGGAAGCTATAACCTTAATGTTGCATAAGTCTGCGGGAGAGAGAGGTCTCATACCTCATTGATACCAAAAGATTTCTCCCTCCGGTCGAAATGACACTTGCGGGCTTTCACACTTTATTCTCAAATGCAGGCAATGACAGGGAAGCTATAACCTTAATGTTGCATAAGCCTGCGGGAGAGAGAGGTCTCATACCTCATTGATACCAAAAGATTTCTCCCTCCGGTCGAAATGACACTTGCAGGCTTTCACACTTTTGCAGGAGGCTCAAACTAAAGAAAAACCCGTGAATATACGATACATATTCATACAGCATCCGCTCACCGCCGATGCTGATGCGGCAGGAGAGCCTGCCGTAAACGCTTTGAATAAAACGACGGGAAGACGCAATGAACATTTTCGTAATCATCACCGCATGGCTTTCCGCGGCGGTCTTTGCGGGGACGGCCGTTTACAGGTTTATAAAGTTCGCCGCCATGCCCCTGCACCTCCGGTGGGAGCTTTACCCCGTGGCGCATGAAAGCAGGGAAAAGCGGCGCTACGGAGGCTCATACATGGAAGAGGTCGACTGGGTGAAAATGCCCCGGCGCAGATCACCGGCGGGGGAGATATCTTCAATGCTGGCGGAGATATTCTTTCTCCACAGGGTGAAAAAACATAACCGGCACGGAATCTGGATATTCTCCATCTGCATGCACTGGGGGATTTACCTGTTTACGGCATGGATAGGCCTCCTTGCAGCAGGGAGCTTTCTTGAATCCGGGACCATGGCGAGGATTGCAAACATCACCGGCGTTGCCGCCTTTGTCACGGGCGCTTCCGGCTCGTTCATGCTTGCCGTTAAAAGACTCGCTGAAAGGGGCCTCAGGCTTTATACCGCGCCTGTTGATTATTTCAACCTCATGTTCCTCTTCGCCGTCTTCATTACGGGGCTGGTCTCGTGGTTCGCCGACCCCGCGCTCTCCGGCGCCCGCGCATACGTGAACGGCGTAATATCATTCACGCCGGTCTCCGTGCCGCCCGTCACCATACTGAACTTTATGCTGTTACAGCTCTTTCTCATTTACATGCCGTTTACGAAGATGCTTCATTACATTGCCAAGTACTTCACCTTTCATAAGGTTATGTGGGACGACGCCTTCAAGGTGAAAGGCTCTCCGGCGGACGGAAAGATAAGGGAACAGCTCTCATACAGGGTTACATGGGCCGGCCCCCATATAGCGCCGGACATGACATGGCTGCAGCAGGCGCAGATCACCGGCGTGCCTGAAGCGGAGGCGGCGGGGTCTCCTTCGGGCGGGATACCGGATACGGCCTCTCCCGAAGAACGGGATGCAGCCGGGGCGGGTGAGACGGGTGAGTGAAAAAAAGACCGCGAGACTGAGGGATATGGCCGCATTAACGGACGAGCCGCTTTACTCGCTGGAGCCCGGGGACCTGATTGAACTGCCTTTCCTGGAGAGTGAACCTCCCGTGATCCCTCTTCCGGAACATCTGCGAGCGGAATATGATCTTTCTTTTGACGGCTTTACTCCACTGGGCATGCCCCGTCCCGTATCAGACGACGACAAGAGGAGGCTGGTGGAGGGCTTTCTCAGCGGAATGAGAAAACTCCTCGACCCGCAGGACAACTGGCCGTTTCTGCAGATATTCAGACTCTCCCTGGACTACTGCACCAACTGCCAGACATGCGCCGAACAGTGCCATGTATACCTGGCAAGCGGCAGGCAGGAGATATACAGGCCGACCCACAGGACGGAGGTGCTGAGGAGGCTCTACAGGAGATATTTCACCGCAGGTGGAAGGATTCTCGGGCGTTTTGCAGGCGCGGACATAGAGCTCAACCACAAGACGGTGATAAGGCTGCTCGAGTCGTCTTACCGCTGCGGCCTGTGCAGGAGATGCGCGCAGGCATGTCCCGTGGGCGTGGATAACGCCCTGATAGCCAGGGAGATAAGAAAGCTCTTCAGCCAGGAGATGGGGATCGCGCCCCGCGAACTCTTCCAGAAAGGCACGCGCAAACATCTCATGGAAGGTTCAGCCGCGGGGATGACCGAAGCAGGCCTGAAGAACATAATTGAATTCATGGAGGAGGATATACACGAAAGGACGGGCAGGAAGCTCAGGATTCCCCTCGACAGAAAAGGGGCGGACATCCTCCTGTACCACAACGCGGGCGAGTTCATTTCATGGCCCGACAGCGTGGAGGCATTTGCAATACTCTTCGATGCGGCGGGAATAAACTACACCCTCAGCAGCGAGGCCATAGGAATGGATGCGGTAAACTACGGGCTCTTCTTCGACGACATCGAGCTGGCAAGGATAGGGCTCCGCCATCTCTCCATCGCCAGGGACCTGGGAGTGAAAAAGATAGTGGTTGGAGAGTGCGGCCATGCGCACAAGGTCTTCTGCGTGACAGGCGACAGGGTCTTTCCGGACGACCTCAGCCTTTCGGAGATACCGCGTGAGAGCTGTTTCCCGCTCTTCCGCGAGATAGCGGACAGCGGCGCCGTAAAGTTTGATCCCCTGAGGAACAATTTCCCGGTCACGCTCCAGGACCCGTGCAGCATAACACGCATGATGGGCATCGTCCGGCCGCAGAGGCATGTCATCAACAGGATATGCCCGCAGTTCAGGGAGATGGAGCCCCACGGCGTGAGAAACTACTGCTGCGGCGGGGGCTCGGGATTCGGCATCATGCGTTCCTGCAATTTCGACCAGTGGAAGATAAAGACGAGCCAGAGGCTGAAAACAAGGCAGGTGCTCGAGGTTTTTGAAGATGTGATCAACCCCGGGACCAGGAAATGTGTTATAGCCCCGTGTTCAAACTGCAAGGGAAGCATGCGGGAGATCATAAGCCACTACGGCCTCGGCGAAAAATTCAACATCTCATACACGGGGCTGGCCGAGCTGATGGTCAATGCAATGGCCGGACTCCCTGCATTCATCAGATGGGATGAAGAACAGCCGGGAGAGTGAGGCGCGATAAAGCCCCCTGGCGGAACTCCTCCCCCACCGGATATTTCAAGCCGGATGCCCGCAATAAATAATGTGAATTTTTTTATAATAGATTATCATAAAAGAGCCGGGTCAGGAATAAACCTTGATTGATTCCGCATAAACTCACGGCCCCGCCGGCGATGTTTTCCGCCGCTGTAAAACAGATCAGCGATGAAGATCAGAAAAGAACATTTGATATTGGCGGCCATCCTTTCAGCAGGTCTGGCGGTGAGAATCGTCTTTTTCAGGCATGAAGTATTCATCGGAAATAATCCCGCCTTTTTCGCACGCCTCGGAAAGAACTTAGTGGAAAACGGCGTGTATGCCTTCGGTGAGAACTACAACATGGGGCTTTTCTTCCCTCCGGGATATCCCGTGTTCGTCGGCCTGATGAACCTGTTCGTCAACGACCTTTTCCTTTCGGGCAAACTGGTATCCCTGATTGCCGGCGTCGTAACCATTGTCATTTTTTACAAGATCGGCAAAGAGATATACAACGGGCGGGCAGGCCTGTTCGCCGCTTTTGCACTCGCCGCCCTTCCGCTGGCGATTAAAATGTCGGTGGTCGGGCAGACGGATGCACTGTTCTACTGTTTTGCTTTCCTCTCCATTTATTTATTCATAATATCCGCCGGGAAAGACAACATCCTCATGCACATACCGGCCGGCATATTCACCGGCATGGCCTACCTGACAAGGCCGGAGGGACTGCTGTTGCTGCTGCTGCCGTTTCTGCTTTCGGACAGCCTGAATCCGTTCAGGAACAAAAGACAGCTTCTGAAGATCGCCATTGTATTTTCACTTTTCATGCTGGTCATATCGCCATACCTGCTGTTTATTAAAAACTCCACCGGAAAGTTCTCGCTGTCCGGCAAGTCGTCCACCGCCGCTTTCATTGCCGAGATGCCCGAGAGTTACCATGAATTGATGAGCGTGGAGGGGAACCCCGATTACGACAGTGCGCTCTATTCCCTGAATGCCGAAAAAAACCAGGTAAGGCTCTTTGACGAAAACTCGCAGGTCTCTTTTGCCGGCTTTGTGCTGAAACACCCGGCGTCATTCCTGAAGAAGTACGGAAAAAACATTATCGAAGAACAGAAAATTCTCGTCAAATTACTGGTGCCTATCATACTTCCACTGTTTTTTGCATTTTTCACGCGGGATCTCTTCAGGGCGGGAAGCAGGCTGATATTCATTCTGTTTCCGCTGATGTTCTTCCTGGTATATCCCGCCGTCCTGATAATGGAAAGACACGCCCTGCTTACGGTATTGTTCCTCATTATATTTTCCTCCGCCGGTTACGCCGATTCCGGCTACGCACTCTCCGTCATCCTTGACTTTTACGGGATCGCGAAAAACAGGCTTGCAGCGTTCGGCGTGAAAAACATCCGATATATAATAATCGCGGTCTTTATCCTGAGCACCCTGCCGTACCTTATGTTTTCCAATGCCGTTAAAACAGCCTTCCCGGTCGAAGCGGTCAACGCCGGCCGTTACCTGAAGAACAAAGTCTCGGATGAATATGAAAAACTCAATGTTATGAGCAGGCAGCCGTGGGTCAGTTTTTACAGTGACGCCAGATTCACGTGGCTCCCGTATGCGGACGTCGCCGATCTGGTCCATTTTGCAAAACTCTACAAGGTGGATTACATTGTCATTGATGAGCGCCTGCTGGGGAAATGGAAGTTTTACGACAGGCTGACCAGGATGGATAAATATTCCGGCGACGTCACCCTTGCGTATGAAGACCGTTCCGGAAGACTGATCAGGTTGTTCAGGGTAAACTATAAAAAATGGCAGGCCGTTTCATATAATCACCTTTAAGCCCGGCATTGAAACAGGGGGCATATGAATCGTGGATAAAACCTCTCCCGCAGGCTCTCCCGTCAGCCGGCAATATTTTAACGCCCCCGCGCTAAAATGGATGAAAGGAGAACGCGGACATGAAAAAACACACCCTGTGCGTACACAGCGGCACATATCGTGATAAAGAAACCCGCGGGGTGAACACCCCCGTGTTCACATCATCTGCGTTTGAATACCCCGACATGCCGCACAATATATATCCGAGATACTTCAACACACCCAACCAGATGGCTGTAGCCGCCAAGTTGTGCGCGCTGGAGAACGCGGAGGACGGCCTGATCTTCAGTTCGGGGATGGCTGCAATCAGCGCCGTGCTGCTTGCGTTTCTCGGCAGCGGAGACCATGCCGTTCTCCAGGGCGATATCTACGGGGGCACCCATCACTTTGTAACAGCCGAATTCCGGAGATTCGGAATCGATTATACATTTGTCTCCAATGAGGCTGAAGACATTGAACGGGCGGTAAAGGAAAACACCGGGATTATCTTTATCGAATCACCCTCCAACCCGCTGCTCAGGATAACCGACATCAGGGCCGTGGCCCGTATTGCCGGGGCCCGTAACATAATCACGGCCATAGACAACACCTTTGCGACACCGGTCAACCAGAACCCCATTGACCTGGGCATCGACATAGTACTGCACAGCGGAACGAAATACCTCGGAGGCCACAGCGACATCTGCTGCGGCGCCGCTGTAAGCTCAAGGTCCTTAATTGAAAAAATAAGGAATTCAGCCGCCAACCTCGGAGGCAGCCTGGACGCAAACGCCTGCTACCTGCTTGAAAGAAGCATGAAGACGCTTTGCATCCGCGTGGAAAAACAGTGCTCCAACGCCCGGCATATCGCCGAGGCCCTGGTGGACAACCCTTACATCGGCAGGGTTTACTACCCGGGGCTGAAAGACCATCCCGGCCATGACACGGCGAAAAGCCAGATGAAGGGTTTCGGAGCCATAGTATCCTTTGAATTGAACGAAAAGGCCGATCCGTCGAAATTCATCAGGAAACTGAATCTCATCAGGCCGGCCCTCAGTCTCGGCGGGGTCGAGAGCACCATCTGCGCGCCCGCCGTAACATCCCACCGGAAACTGACCCGCGAAGAGCGGGCGGCGCTCGGGATAACAGACGGTCTCTTCCGCCTGTCCGCCGGGATAGAAGACGCCGGAGACATTTTATCGGATATGGAACAGGCACTGTCCGCCGCCTGACGGCCCTGCCGGCGGATAACCTTGCAGCGGCATGAAAACGCCGCCCGAGGGCGGTGAGAGAAGGACGAGAACATCATCCGGCGGTTAGCGATTACATAAACAGTTTACGGGACAAACTGAAAATTAACCTTACAGTGGCATAAAAATGCCGCCCGTGGGCAGGGGAGTGCGGCGGAAAAGCTTTATCCGCGATACCTTGGAGAGTATTCCGCACGGCATATCGACATCCTTTGGAAATTCACTCTCCGTTACCTCCTGCAATAAAGACATATTTCCGATATCCCATCGCTTTATAAAGGTTTTACGCCGGACTCCCCTGCCGGCTTATGCAACATTAAGGTTAAAGCAGCAGAGGTGCGTCTGAAATCCGTGATTTCATCGGTCACGTACGGTGGATCAAGGTACAGGACATCCGCTCCGTAACGCCGGACCGCCTCGGCCGCGTCCAGATTGAACGCCTTGCATTCCTTCCCGTTGTCGAACACGAGATTGTTGAGCTGGCGAACGGAACGCTTGAACGACTCGATGAACTTCGACAGCGGGGGATTGGAAAGCTGGGACTGCTCAAGGCTCGCCACCGCCTCCAAGTCGGCTTTCCGGTTCATCTTGGAGCGGGAAAACTGACCGAAGGCGCTCTTGGCCTTCACGGTATTACCGAGCGCAGCCAGCGCCAGGTCCTTCTTGTATCCGGGCAGCTTCTGGATGTTGGCCCACACCTGGTCCAGCCAATGGAGCACCGGCTTGGTGTAGTAGCCGTAGAAGTGATCCACGATAAACGTGCCGGCGTCCCTGCCTGCGCCGCGCCCGAGTTTCCTCCCGTATCCAGGCATTGTGTCCGCGGCACGGCAGGCAGGCGGATTCGGCGCGAGGATTCCTTCTACGTCCTCCTCGGTGAGCTTCTCGTGGGAGTTCTCGATCACGGCCCTGGCCAAGTGATAGGGAAAACGCAACAGGTCATTGGCGATGACCTTCATGCCCTTGCGCTTGAAGTGGTAGGCCACGTTCGCCCCGCCGGAAAAGGCATCGACGACGGAATCCACCCCGTCCGGGGTGTGCTTCCATATCCAATCGACCAGCTTCCCGTGCCTGCCCCGCCCCGCTTGACAGCACTTTCTTTTGTAGATATATTTTGAGCATGTTTACGGTTTATGTGCTTAAATGTTCAGACGGTTCCTTATATATCGGGCACGCAGAGGACTTGCAGAAACGGCTCACGTACCACCGCGCTGGGAAGGTGGAATGGACGAAATCACGGCTTCCGGTGGAGGTTATCGATGCGGAAACATTCCACACGCGAAAGGAAGCTGCGACACGAGAGAAACAATTGAAAACCGGATGGGGCAGGCAATGGCTTAGGAAGAAAATGCGGGACGGGGCGGCAGGCAGGTGCTTCGACCCGATGTAGTTGGTGATGTACTTCGGCCGCTTCTCCGACGGCTGTTCTTCCGGGACCTCTCCCGCCAGTGCTTCGAGCGTCTCGAAGTCCAGGTCAAGAGCGGCGTCGGTCTCCAGCAGGAAAGCCAGCCGGTCACGGTCGGTTGCGAATAGCTCCATTCGGTTCTCCGGTCTTGCCTGCCTGCCGAAGCCTCGGCGCAGGCCTTGGTCTATCGACAGTCTTTGACCGCGATTACGCGTCCACCCAGGTAGCATCTTTTTGATTTGACATGAAGAGTGCCGGATGTTATCATTCTTTATCGTTTTTTGGCGCACTTGTAGCCATGGCGACATAGAGGTGGTTTATGGCTCAAGACAAGTGGTTGACAATAGATGAACTGGCCGAATACCTGAAGATGGGGCGAACCAAGCTTTATCGCATGGCCCAGGAGTGTGAAATTCCCGCTTCTAAAATCGGCAACCAATGGCGCTTTGACAGGGAAGAAATCGACGAGTGGATGAAAGGCCAAAGGCCTACGACATCAAATAATTCGGGCGAGGATGGAACATAATGGACTCGTCGATAGATATTAACCAACAGAAAAAGAACGAAAAGGCTGTACGACTGGTTGATTATCTCCTGCGACTGGCGTCTCTACGTACGAAGTTGGTCAGGGATATTTCTGAATACGAGAAGGTCCTCTGGGTTTCAGCGGTTCCACATAAGAGGGGCTGTTTCACGCAGGCATGGGGCCGAGATGAAGACTACGATTCTGATGTCTGGATTGAGGTTCAAACTCGGCGTGAACCCGAACTGCCAAGTATTCCCGATCAATGTAAGGATTGGGTTGACATTGGCGCTCTTCGAAATAAGGAAGACATTCCTGAACTGAAGACTGAGATCACCAGGCAGATCAAGAATCCGGAATGGCAAGAAGGGGCTGACCAACCGGAATATGTTTCAAGAACCGAACACCTTGAAGATTTTCCTGAAATTCAAAAAGCATGGGAACGCTATCTCGATAAACGATGGCTTCCATGGGTTGATGACCATAACGATTGGGAAAGCGTTCATAAGGTATACTCCGCGCTCTTTGCCATCCATCAAGAACAGCTTCGACTTGGCGAGGAGTATGAGCTTATTCTCGGCATAGGTCTGCTCACTTGGCGGACTCCAACCGGACAGCGTGTTCGTCGACACCTGCTTGTCGCAGATGCCATTCTTGGATTTGAAGCTCGCTTAGGAAAATTCACCGTTAGACCTCATACGGAAGGCACCAAACTTCGGCCGGAATTTGATATGTTGGATATCGAGGACCAACCGGCGCGCGCCGAAGAAACCGCGAAGGTCTCGCTGACCAAAGCCGGAGATGACCCTTGGGAGAAGGGCTGTGTTGAAGGCGTGCTTCAAGCCCTCGTTCATTCAATCAAGGCCGAGGGCGAATATGAAGAATCTTTGGAGGCAAAGGGTGTCAGGGCCTCCGAAAAACCTATCGTTGAATATGCCCCTGCCCTTATTCTGAGAAAGCGCTCCGCCAAGGGTCTTACCGAAACGCTGAAACAGATTAAGGAACGAATCGAAAATGGCGAAGACATCCCTGGCGAGTTCGCGGACCTTGCCGAGACTCGTCCAAAAGGAGATGTCGATCGGAGTGATACTTCGGGAGAAACGAACTGCTCGTTCGATGGCGAAGTATTTTTTCCAAAACCATCGAACAACGAGCAACGCTGTATCGTTGACAAAATTCGGACGGCAAGCGGCGTTCTGGTGCAGGGGCCGCCCGGCACGGGAAAGTCCCATACCATCGCAAACCTGATCTGCCATCTGCTGGCCACGGGCCAGCGAACGCTTATCACAGCCAAGACACCGCGCGCGCTTCAGGTCCTCGAAAGACTCGTTCCAGTTGAATTACGCCCTTTATGCATCAACCTGCTTGGAAGTGGTTTCGAAGAAAGGCGATCACTGGAATCCAGCGTTGGTGGCATTCTCCGTAAGAATGAGGAATGGAATGAAGAGCGTGCCAAACGAGAGCGCACGGAACTTGAAGAGCGTCTCCGAAAACTACGGGAGGAGAAGGCCAAGATCGATCGGCGGCTCCGCGACATCCGGGAATCCGAAACCCATTCACAATCCATTGCAGAAGGAACTTATCGAGGCACCGCAGCCCGAATCGCTGAGGCTGTCAACCTTCACAGAGGCGCTTACGACTGGTTTACGGATAACATCCCAATAGACAAAACCTGCCAGATGTCCGTAAGTAATCTGCGTAGCGTTCTCGCGGACCTTCGCCATTTCACAACAGAAAAACGTAGAGAATTGCACCTTGCATGGCCCGAAGCCTTACCAGCTCCAGAACGCTTTGCCAATCTTGTTCAGAACGAGGCAAAGGCGACCGAGGAAGAACATGGCTCGATGAGCGGAGCCGATGAACATATCGCCGAACTATTATCCAAGAGTAACGCAACGACCATTGAGGAAATACATAAGGCGCTTTCGGATTTTCAAGGCACTCGTAGAAACCTGGTGGCGTCACCGCACGGATGGATGCGCGATGCACTTCGCGATATCTTGGGGGGCAATTCATCCTTGTGGCGTGAGCTTTCCCGTGTCACAAGAGACGCTATCGCGTCAATCGAACCGTTAGTGGCTGTCGCGGACGATACAAGTATTGATTTCCCGGACACCACCAGCATCAGGACGCTGCATGAGGACGCCTGCAAACTGAAGCAGCATATGGAGAATGGTGGGAAACTGGGTTGGGGTCTGTTTCGTCCTAGAGTAGTCAGAGAGCGGCTTTACGTAATCAAGACTGTGCGCATTGGCGGATGTCCTTGTTCTACGGTCGAGCATTTCTCAGTTCTTTCCGATGCATTGCATGTCCGGATCGAGTGTGAAAGGGCATGGGGATTCTGGATTGGTCGCTCCGAACAGACGCAAGGTCCTTACGCTCTGCAGCTTGCCGTGCTCAAATCACTGTACGACGCTCTTGAAAACGCTTTGTATCTTGAAACGCTCATTAAAAAAAGCCGTGAGACCATACGGCAGTGTCCGGGCATAAGCGAACCTGTCTGGGCTGAAGAATCTGAGGTTGAAAGAATAATTGCATCGTGCCGCCTTGCACAAGCCCGTCAACGCAAACGGCTTGTCGCCGAAGAAATACAAGGAATTGAGGCTCTGGTATCATCTATTGCTGCCACGAACAATGCGCATGCGGTGACGAATGAATTGCTGCACGCGATTCGTAACCGCAACGTAGATGGATTCGCGAATGCCGCGAGTAAGGTTCAGGAGTTGAGAGAGGAACGTCAGCGCCTTCAGAGGGTGGATGAATACCTCTCGCAGTTACGCCGTCTGCTTCCAAGTCTTACGGATGAATTGAAGCGAACTTGCGACGAGCCATATTGGGACGAACGGCTTCAACATATCGGGGAAGCTTGGCATTGGGCACAAGCGCGTTATTGGATTGAAGAGTACATCCGCAAGGAGGATGTCCCGGCTCTCGCCAAGCATGCAAAACAGATTGAGGACGAGATCAACGACATTATTGCGAAACTCGCTTCGCTTCATGCTTGGTCATTCTGCTTTTCTCGACTCAAAGAAGATCATCGCCGCCACATGGAAGCGTGGCAGCAATCTATGCGGCGGCTTGGGAAAGGAACCGGTAAGCATGCGCCACGTCACAGACGCGAAGCCCAACAGCACCTCAACCAGTGCCGCAAGGCGGTTCCGGCATGGGTCATGCCGCTCCACCGGGTTTGGGACACGGTGGACCCCGCGCCGGGCATGTTCGATGTCATCATCATTGACGAGGCTTCGCAATGCGGTCTGGAAGGGCTTCCTCTGTTCTATTTGGGCAAAAAGGTGCTCATTGTGGGGGACGATAAGCAGATTAGCCCCGAAGCAGGGTTTATCGACAAGAATGCTGTGTTTCAGTTGATGGAGCAGTTCCTATATGACTTTGACCACAAGGATTCCTTTCATCGTGACGCAAGCCTGTTCGATCATGGGAAACTAAGGTATGGAACCCGGCGAATTACTTTGCGCGAGCATTTCCGCTGCATGCCGGAAATCATCCGCTTCAGCAACGATCTTTGCTATTCCGATACACCGTTGATCCCCCTGAGACAATATGGACCGGACCGGTTGACCCCACTTGAACACGTTTTCGTAAGTGGAGGATATCGCGAAGGGTCCAATAACCGCGCGATAAATAGGCCTGAAGCAGATGCCATCGTCGAACAGATTGTCAAGTTATGTAACGATAGGCGATACGAAGGCAAAACGATGGGTGTAGTTGTTCTCCAAGGCGAAGCGCAAGCTGGATTGATCGAGGGGCAATTACTTGAACGGTTGGGCGCTGAAGAGATGGAACGGAGGCGTCTTGTCTGCGGAAATCCTTACAGTTTTCAGGGCGACGAGCGCGACATCATGTTGCTGTCAATGGTTGCCGCCCCCAATGAGAGAATTGGCACGCTAACAAAAACGGCTGACGAACGACGCTTCAATGTAGCGGCAAGCCGTGCTCGGGACATGATGGTTCTTTTCCACTCCGTCACCTGCGATGATCTCAGCATCTCCTGTCTTCGGCGACGGTTGCTTGAGTTCTTCGAGAACACAAAGCCACAAATGATTGCAGGAATTGATCGGGATGAACTTGAACGGCGGGCATCCCAAGATAATCGAAGCGTTGTGAATCCCCCCCCGCCATTTGAAAGTTGGTTTGAAGTTGACGTTGCTTTGGAATTGCTCCGTAGGGATTTTATTGTACTTGCACAGCATAAAGTGGCTGGAAAGCGAATCGACCTCGTGGTTGAAGGTGGCCGGGCACGGCTGGCTGTCGAATGCGATGGTGACAAATGGCATGGGGCCGACCGTTACGAAGCGGACATGCAACGCCAACGGCAACTTGAACGTTGCGGATGGGAATTTTTCCGGGTGAGAGAATCCGCTTTCTACACAGATAAGGATGTTTCGCTTCAAGGGCTTTGGTCAATGCTCGAAGAGAGAGGCATTTCCCCCAAATCATTCTTTAGAGACCATCGCACCGAGAACACCGAGGGCGGACAGGAGACTGAGGATTTCGATGTTGACGAAGCTGAAGAAGACGAGCATTGCTACTATCATAAGGAGTCGCCCGGAGATGCTGAAGACGATCCAGACTCAGCAGGTCGTAGGGCAGAAGAAGTTACCGCAGCGGAAATCCAGAATGCCATAATCCATGTGTTGTCAAAATGTCCAAACCAGTCTTGTACTATGCACTCTTTAGCATCTCGTGTTCTCAAAGAGGTAGGGGTTTTGACACACGGGAACCCTCGTAAGGTCTTCGAGCGCCGCGTCATGCGCAGTGTTAATGCTCTGGAAGCCGAGTGTCTTATAGAAAAGTACAAAGCCAAGAATAATCGAATCAGACTTGTGAAATCTTAGATCTTGTTACAGCCTCGTCTTTTTCGGGAAGGTCCTTAGCAAGTCCTTTACACAGCTTTCTGCAGAAGAATACTCGTCCGTTTCGACCACCGGCCCGCGCATGCCGCGGTAAGGGGAAAGTGTGGATTGGTGGTAGGCCAGGAAATCTTCGGGCAGGGTCCTGACCTCGTTTTCCACCAGGCGGTTGATGATCCACTCGGCTTCCTCGCGGGCCTCGGCGTTCCCGGGCAGGAACTCAATCACAATATCCACATGAAAACGCCGCCCGCGGTCGTCCGTAAGATCGACCACAGCTCGTCCAGCGGGCTACGCGCCTTTGTCTTGAGTTCTCGCACGACGTGTGTATAGATCATCTTCGTTTCGAGACTCTTGCGTCCCAGAAGATCCTGGATTTCGCGGATATCAGTGCCGTTCATCAACAGGTGGGTTGCAAAGCTATGTCGAAGCGTGTGCGCCGAGGCGCGTTTAGTGATCCCGGCCCGCCGCACCGCCCGGCGGATGGCGCCTTGCAATGTCTTTTCGTAAACATGGTAGCGACGCATTTTTCCGTCTGCCGGGTCTGTTGCAATCTTGTTGGCAGGAAACACGTACTGCCAACCCCACTCCTTTCCTGCCTCCGGATACTTTCTCGCCAGGGCATCCGGAAGAGGAGCCTCTCCGTACCCTTTCGCCAGGTCGGCTTCGTACCATTCGCGAACCTTGGCCAGATGGACACGCAACTCTTCTCGCAAAGACTCGGGCAACAGAGTTGTCCGATCCTTGTCGCCTTTGCCCCCACGCACGGTTATGAGCCCTGCATCGAAGTCGATATCCATAACACCCACCATGCCATGTAAGGTTAATCGGTTCGGTGATCCGAGTCAAGGTATTTCCTGTGTATTTACTTGACAAGGCCCTATTTGCAGCCTAAAATATCAAACGGTTGGCAAGAACCGTTTGCCGGAGTGATGGAGATTGGGTAGAATAACAAGTCAGCGCTTAAACACAAATCGATGCAACAAACGCACAAGGGAGTCTGAAAATGGAATTAAAAGAAAAAATAAAAAAGGAGATCGATTTGATACCAGAGGAATATTTGCCTCAACTTGAACGATATCTTGAAACGATAAAAAGCGGCAAGCAAAAGCAAACACGTATCAAAACACTACATTTAAAAGGAAAATATGACAATTTGAACGTAAGAAAATTGGCATATGAATAATTATGGACAATTCAATACTGGTTGATACAAATGTACTGATTTATGCTGTTGATGCCGACTCTCGATTTCATGAGCAGGCAGTCAAGTTCTTGTCAGATCCAACATTGAAGCTCTTCACTACTTCTAAAAATATTTCTGAGTTTTTGGTTGTGTTGACCAGAAACGAGGAAATAAAACTCCCTGCAGCCGAATGTTTAGAGATCTTAAATAACATATTGCTTGATATTGTTGTTCTTTATCCCAATCCTATGACAATGAAGGTCTTCCAGGATCTCATCCGTAAACATAATCCTCGTGGTTTATGGATTCATGATGTAGAAATAGCCAGTATTGGTATAGCACATGGTATATCAGTGATTGCCACTAACAATACTGCTGATTTTAAGCGTATTGCAGAATTAGAAATTGTGGAAATATAAATATTGCGCTAATCGGATAAGCGGGAGGTTTTCCCTCCCGCTCTCCACAGCATTCTGCAAGCGGGTCCGCACAGGGCGCTTCCCAAAGCACGTCGGGCCGCAGGCGGACAATAATATCGGAGACATCACAAGATGCCCCTCTGGGACGAGCGATTCAACGATGCGCCGTGCGGTCACTTATCCGTTCGGATTCAATGTGCCTCACGAGCTGATTGAGACTCGCAATTCCCTGCTCCGGGTTCGGCCCTTCACCATGTCCCAAGCATTACCTCA
>JALSHG010000042.1 GCA_026982355.1 Thermodesulfovibrio sp. | reverse complement strand
GATTATACCCTCAAAACACGGGGAAGCCGCGGAAAAGGAGACGGCGGGCCTGCCGGAGGATGCTGACATCTACTATAATCTCGGCGTGGCCCTCGGCAAGGCTGGAAAATACAGAGAGGCCGTTGATGCGTATGAAAAGGCGATAGGCATAAGGCCTGATTACGCAGAGGCCCACTACAACCAGGGCTTTGCCTATAATGAACTGGGCATGTATAAAGAAGCGGAACATGCCTTCCGGCAGGCGGTAAGGATAAAACCCGGCTTCGCGGATGCCTCCTCAGCCGCCGATGAGGACATGGAAGATGCGGCCGCTGCCGGGAAAATAAGCGAACCCGTAAAAGACACCCCTGCCCCCCCGGCGGAGGAGACCGCGGCCGCAGGGGAGACCGGCATGGCAACACCCCGGAAACACGGTAAATATATCGTGCAGGTGGGCGCCTTCAGGAATATTGCTTATGCAAACGAGCTTATCGAAAAGTTAAAGCCGTATTACCGGTATGTGTACATTGAGAGTGAGGACAATTTCAACAAGGTCAGGATACCGGGCATAGAGACCGGGAAGCAGGGGCGCGCCGTTATGCGGGAACTGAAGGAGAAGCTAAGTCTCAGGTCTTTCCTGCTCAGGGGATACAGTGAGCAACCCTTATCTTCACCTTGAACGGGGCCGTCCTCCGTGCCGGTTGACCGTGCCGCTTTCCGGTTTTTATCTTTTACGGTCACGAACCACGGACACGAATCGCGGGATTTCGACATGCCGTGCGGGATATGTCCTAAAGGTATCGCAGATAAAACTTTTCCGCCGGACTCGCCCGCCCGCGGTGTTTTTATGCAACTGTGAGGTTCATTGTCTTTTGCGGTCACGGACAACGGATACGTTCCGCGGGAAAAGGTTGTCATTTGCCGGAAGGATTATTTAAATTAGTATATGGCCCTGCTTGAAATAAGGAAATATCCCGACAGGATACTGAGGGAAAAAACCGAACCCGTCAGGGAATTCGACTCCGGGCTGCAGAGGCTTATCGACGACATGATAGAGACCATGTATGCGGCCCCCGGTGTCGGTCTTGCAGCCAACCAGGTCGGCATACCGAAACAGGTTGCGGTGATCGACATAAGCGCTGCCGACAGGAAAAGTCCGCTGATCGTGCTTGTCAATCCCGAAATCGTCCATAAAGAAGGCCAGGCCGATTCCGAGGAAGGCTGCCTGAGCATCCCCCGGTACAAGACGATTGTCAGGCGGGCTGATAAGGTCAGGGTAAAGTGTCTTGACAGGAACGGCAGGCCGGTGGAGATAGAAGGAGAGGGTATCCTTGCAAGGGCGCTTCAGCACGAAATAGATCACCTCAACGGCCTTCTGTTCATCGACAGGATCGGCCGGATCAAGAGGGGCTTTTTTCAGAGGCGTTATGCACGGGAGCGGTCTTTAAGCAGGACGTAGGACTCCGCACATCTCTGATTCTGAAAGGAAGCACCTTGAAAATCGTTTTTTTCGGAACACCGGAGTTTGCCGTACCCCCCCTTGAGGCCCTGTTGAACTCCGGGCATGAGATCATTGCCGTAGTCACACAGCCGGACAGGCGGAGCGGACGCGGAAGACGCGTGACCCCCGGTCCCGTGAAAGTCTTGGCTCAGCAGGCCGGATTAAGAGTGCTTCAGCCTGCAACGGTAAGGGAGAGGCATTTTATTAATGAGCTTGAGGCATTAAAACCGTCCGCCGTTGTTGTCGCGGCATACGGACAGATACTGCCTTCCGGGATAATCCGCCTGCCGCGATTCGGATGTATAAACATACATGCATCCCTCCTGCCCCGATACCGGGGAGCCGCACCGGTAAACTGGGCGCTGATCAACGGCGAGGAAAAGACGGGAGTGACGACAATGCTGATGGATGAAGGCATGGATACCGGTCCGGTTCTGCTCCGGGAGGAGGTGAGGATAACCCCTGAGGATACTGCCGGAACCCTTTCCGCAAAGCTCTCACGGATCGGGGCCGATCTGCTGCTGAGAACGCTGCACGGGCTTGAGAACGGCAGCATAAAACCCGTGCAACAGTCAGGCGATCCGTCCTATGCGCCGAGGCTGAAGAAAACAGACGGAATGATCCAGTGGTCGAAACCTGCAAGAGAGCTGTGTGATTTCATCAGGGGGATGAATCCCTGGCCCGGGGCATACGGTTTTCTTGAAGGGGAGAGGGTCAGGATACTGAAAGCAGCGCCTGCGGAGCCTGCCGCGGATGCCGGATGCAGGCCGGGCGTGATATGCAAGGTGACCACGGACGAGATGCATGTATGCACCGGAGGCGGGGCCGTCTCCATCCTGGAGATCCAGCCCGCCGGCAAATCAGCCATGCCGGTGAAGACATTTCTTCAGGGAAGAAAACTGAGAGAGGGGATGAGCTTCAATGTTTAAAACCTTTTTCAAACTGCTGGCCTACATGATCGCATTCACTGCGGCGGGGACAGTGGCGGTCTTCCTCGTCTACAGGGTCGTTGATTTCGAAAAGACCGGCAGGGTGCCCGCACTGAAAGGCAAAACGGTCAGCGAGGCGTCGGAGATCCTGGCCGCCAGGAAGCTTCTGCTGAAGGTGGAAGGTGAGGAATACGACAAGGAGATCGCCGAGGGTCTCATCGTGAAACAGGACACAGAGCCGGGTGAAAAGATCCCTGCCGGCTCCGAGGTCGGGGTAATGCTGAGCAGGGGGCCGGAGATTTATTCAATGCCGTCCTTTGAAGGCCAGATGCTTAAGGATGCAAAGCTGACGCTCATAAACCTCGGCATGAAAATCGGGAAGGTCACCCGCGTACATTCAGACACCGTGGAGAAAGGCAGGATCATCGCCCAGAGGCCGCTGCCCGGAAACATCGACAGCAACGAGATAAATTTCCTTGTGAGTCTCGGTCCGTATCCTGTATCATACAGGTGCCCTTCTTTTGTAAACATGACAATAGATGATGCAAGGATACTGGCAAAACAGCTCGGCATCAGGCTCATAGAAAGGGAGCACGGCAGCAAGGTGGTTTTTCAGAAGCCCGAGGCAAAGGCGATTATCAGAAAGGGAGATTCCGTGGAGGTTACGCTCGGCCGCGGATGGGGAATGTGGTTTTAACAAATGATTAAATGGAGGTTCTTATGATAAAGATAGCGCCGTCTATATTATCGGCGGATTTTTCGAGGCTCGGAGAGGAAATAAAGGCAGCGGAGGAGGCAGGGGCCGACCTGATTCATGTGGATGTGATGGACGGCAGGTTTGTGCCGAATATCACCATAGGGCCGCCTGTCGTGAAATCCGTGAAAAAGATTGCAACCATACCGCTTGATGTGCATCTCATGATCGAAGAGCCGGACAGGTATGTAAAGGCCTTCTCGGACAGCGGGGCCGACATAATCACCGTGCATCAGGAGGCATGCGTGCACCTGCACAGAACCATACAGGGCATAAAGGAATGCAATGTAAAAGCCGCGGTTTCAATAAACCCCGCAACCCCGCCGGGCCATATAGAGCCCGTACTCACGGATGTCGACATAGTGCTTGTAATGTCCGTAAACCCCGGTTTCGGGGGCCAGAAATTCATTCCGGAGTCCCTCTCGAAGATCGCCCTCCTGAGGCGTATGACAGATGAAAGAAACCTGAGCGTGGAGATAGAGGTTGACGGCGGTGTCAACGTGGATAATGTCGCGGACGTACGCCGCGCGGGAGCGGATATCGTCGTAATGGGAAATGCATTTTATAATTCCGCGGATTATGCGGAGACGGTAAGGACGGTAAGGGAAAGATGCCGGTGAACAACAGGGTGCAAAGAGAAAACTCCGGCGGGTCCCTTTTCCTGCAGGCCGAAAGATACAGGGGCGGGGCGGAATACGACAGGGCCGCGGACCTGTACGGGAAGGCGCTTAAAGCGTTCAAAAGAGACCGGGACATCCCGTCCGTACTCGACTGCCTCCTGGCTTCAGCCGATACGTTCAGGGCAAAGGGGGATTTCACCAGGGCAAGGGATTGCTACAGGGAGGGCCTCAACCTTGCGGAGAGCCTCGGCGACAGGGCCGCAGAGGCTGACGCCCTTACCGGCCTCGGCCTGAGCCTCCGGGCCCTCGGCGACTGGAGGGACGCCCTTGCCATGATCAACAGGGCGGGCAGGATATACTCCGGGATCAATGACGCAAAAGGCGAGGCGTTTTCATTGTGGGCAAAGGCCGGAACATACAGGATAAAGGGAGAGCCGCGGAAGGCCGTAAAAACCTATCGTGCCGCCCTTGAAAAATTCAGAAAGCTGAGGGACCGATCCGGCATGGCCTATGCATACTGCGGGCTTGGCGGAAGCTCGAGGGTGGCTGGCGAATTCAGGGACTCGGAGAGGTTCTACAGGCTGGCAAACAGGGGATTTGAGCGGCTGAAGGACCGTTTCGGGCTTGCATACTCATTCTGCGGCCTCGGCAATGCGCGAAGGATGGCCGGAGATTACAGCGGCGCCCTTTCATTTTTCAAAAAGGCCGGGGTCCTTTACGGGAAGATCGGCGACAGGGTGAGCTATGCATATACGATCTGGAGCACGGGCACGACATTCAAGATGCAGGGAAAAATGGAAAGGGCGGTTGAGAATTTCAAAAGCGCCGCGGAACTGTTCAGGCAGACAAAAGACCCGAGGGGGATGATATACTGCATCCTCGGCCTTGGAGAGGTGGATTTTCTCACAGGCAGTGACGGGCAGGCAAGGAAGGCGTTCAGGAAGGCGCTGAACCTTGCGGACAGGTACGGTTTCGGGACAGAGCGGGCATACGCGGGGAGGCTCCTGAGGGTGCTCGAACAGGGAAAGAGAGAGCCGTTGAATCTTCCCTGACACGGCCGCCCTGCCGGTTTCCCGTATGCGTATGACGGAAATCATAGATTAAATATCCGGAACAGGTATAATAAATTCAATGTTGCATAAAGGGCATGAGAGTCCGCCTGCGGCGTTTCAACGCCGCTTTAAGGCAAGCTGAAAATACGATCAGGAGAGAAAAACAAGGAGGAAAACATGTTAAAGGAAAAAGTCGAGGGAGTTCTGAGCAAGGTGAGACCCCTGCTTCAGCGCGACGGCGGGGATGTCGAACTGGTTGAGGTTCAGGAAAACGGTGTCGTGAAGGTGAAACTGACGGGAGCGTGCTCGGGATGTCCCATGTCCACAATGACACTCAAGAACGCCATCGAGGAAAGCATTAAGAAGGAAGTCCCCGAGGTCAAGTCGGTAGAGCAGGTATAGCCGGAAGGCTCACCCGAGGATATTGTTTATATCCTTCCGGAGGAAATCTCTCCCGAGGCATATAAACCTGTTCTTCAGCACGGTTATCTCATTATTTTTCTGGAATCTGTCGATCACGCGGGTGACCGTCTCCCGTGTAAGACCCGTCATATCCGATATGTCCTGATGGGTGAGCCTTATATTCAATATGGTTTTCCCGTCAGGGGTTTTCTCACCGTACTCGTCGGAGAGCATGTAAAACAGCATCTTTGTCCTCTGGGCGGCATTGTTGAAATTCAGCAGTTGTATCGTATCCCAGGATTTACGAAGCCTGGCGCACAGTATCTGCAGCAGGTTCCCGGCCACCTTGTTCTGGGAGAATATTATGGAGAAGAAATCATTTTTGGCGATTATTGCAATGAGCGAGTCTTCAGTGGCAATCACCGATGCAGGGGTGGTCTTGCCGTCTATGAGCGACATCTCCCCGAAGAAACTCCCTGCGCCGTGCATTGCAAGAATTATTTCCTTGCCGTCCTCTGTCGACCGTACGACCTTGACCTTCCCCTTCCGGATTATATACATGTACTCATTGGTGTCTTCTTCGTAGAGAATCGTGTCGTTCTTCCTGAACTGCCTGAGGATCACCTTACTTGAGATAGATTCGAGGTCCTCGTCCGTTAATGAAGAAAAGAGCGGAACCTTTTTCAGGAAATTCTTATCGTACTTTTCCTTCACGGCGCTTCCTCTCGAATACCGTCTGCGAGTGCGGCCCTCAGGATTGGTATCTGAACGGCGCCGGTTTTTTCCGAACGGCGCCGTTAATATGATAATAACACAACCACCGGAAAAGTCCATGACGGACGCGGGGATTTTCACGTCATGCGGGTAAGCCTTAACCTTACAGTGGCATAAAAAAACATCGCCCGCTGGCAGGGGAGTCCGGCGGAAAAGCTTTATCTGCGATACCTTCAGGACATATCCCGCACGGCATATTGCCGTCTTTTGCAATTTCACTCTCCGTTACGTCCTGCAACAGGGACATATTTCCGATATCCAATCGCTTTATAAAGGTTTTACGGCGGACTCCACAGCCGGCTTATGCAACATCAAGGTTAATGTTGCATAAACGTGCAGGAGAGTCCGCCGGTATTTTATACATTTACACAACTGTTAAGGTAAAGACTTGTTATAAAAAAGGCGGATAGGCTAATATTATTAATAAAACATAAGGAGGAAAAATGGCGCAGGATGAAAGAGAAAAATTAATGGAACTGAGCCTGGAGGAAAAGATCGACCATTCCAAGAAGATCATAAAGGAGGCGATAGATAAGTTCGGAACGGAGAAAATGGCCGTGGCATGGACAGGGGGCAAGGACAGCACCACGATGGTCTGGCTTTTCAGGGAGACATGCAGGGAACTGGGGGTGCCCATGCCCAGGTGCATGTTTATCGACGAAGGGTATGTGTTTGACGAGATATGGGACATCGTGAACCGGCTCAAAAAGGAATGGGACCTCAATGTGGCGATTGCAAAGAACACGGATGTAAGCGACAAGGCGGAGAAAGTGGGCGACATGATCAGGGTTGCCGACCTCAACGAGCGCAACAGGCGGGAGATAGCAAAGCTTGAGTATGAAGAGGATGCATTCCCGTTTGAGCCGGAGTCGTTTGTGGGCAACCACCTGATGAAGACCGTGGCCATGAATGTATTCCTGGAAGACAACGGAATCAAGGCGCTTTCAACCGCCATCAGATGGGATGAGCAGGAGGCAAGGGTGGAGGAGACCTTCTTCAGTTCGAGGGAAAATCCCCCGCATACCCGGATTCAGCCTATCCTGCATTTCAAGGAAAGGGATATCTGGAACTTCATTTTCAAATATGATATTCCCTTCTGCGTCCTCTACAAGGAAGGCTACCGCTCGCTCGGGGCAAAGGGCTCCACAGTCAAGATGGCCGACATCCCCGCGTGGGAACAGGACCTTGAGAACACATATGAAAGAGCCGGCCGCGGGCAGAGCAAGGAAGAGATTATGGGCAAGCTCAGGGACCTGGGATACATGTGATGCTGGGATTCTTTAAAAAAAAACCGGGACATAAAGACGGAAAGGACAGGGTGGTCGTACTCGGCATAGACGGAGTGCCCTGCAGCCTCCTGAAGCGTTTCATCGAAAGGGGCATGATGCCCAACCTCTCGGCCCTTGTACAAAAGGGAACCCTCACGGACATGACCGCCTCGATTCCCGAGGTCTCATCCACATCATGGAGCACCTTCATGACAGGGGTGAATCCCGGAAGGCACGGGATTTACGGATTCACGGAACTGCGCAAGGGCACGTACAAGTGGAGGTTTCCTAATTCCGACGACCTCAGGAGCAGCACGCTGTGGGACATAGCGGGCAGACACGGCAGGAAAAGCGTTATCATCAATATACCGTCGACCTACCCTGCAAGGGAGTTAAACGGAATCCTCACCGCGGGATTCGTGGCCCTTGATCTGAAAAAGGCCACTTATCCCGAGAGCGCATATGAATACCTGAAAGGCATAGGTTACAAAATGGATGTCGACACCCGCAAGGCCCGGGAATCGGCGGAGGCCCTTGCAGGAGAGATCGACAGCGCATTCGAGATAAGGAAAAAGGCGATTCTTCATTTCTTCGATACCGCCGAGTGGAACCTCTTCATAGGCGTGATCACCGAGACCGACCGCCTGCACCACTACCTGTGGAACGCGCTCGATGACGAAGGGCACCCGCAGCACGGCTTTTTTCTTGATTTTTACAAAAGGCTGGACGGATTCATAGGCGAGATGTACGAAAGGACAGGGGACGGTGTTCCGTTCATCATACTGTCCGACCACGGGTTTACAACAATAAAAAAAGAGATATACCTGAATGCCTGGCTTAAGGAAAAGGGTTACCTGAAATTCGGGAAGGACAGCCCCGAGTCCCTCGAGGACATGCTGGCCGAAAGCCGGGTGTTTGTGCTTGACCCCGCAAGGTTCTATATCCATACAAAGGAAAGGTATCCTGAAGGCAGTGTCGGCCCGGATGAATACGAGGGCCTGAGGCGGAAACTGAAGGATGAACTGCTTGCACTGGAAGTGGACGGGGAGAAGGTCGTCAAATCGGTCTTTTTCAGGGAAGAGATCTACAGCGGCGACCTCTTCGACGACGCCCCCGACCTTGTCGCCCTGCCCTGCGAGGGATATGACCTTAAGGGTTCGATCAACAAGGACCGCATCGCCGGCAAAGGGTTTCTTACAGGGGGGCACACGAGGGAAGACGCGGTGTTTTACATCAACAGGCGGGTAAGCAGGAAAGATATAAACATCGTAGACGCCGGCCCCACGATAATGTCCCTGCTTGATATCAGCGGAAACAGTTTTGACGGCGGCAGTCTTGTATAGATTGTATGGGCCTTGCACCGGATAAACTTGCAGCGGCATAAAAATACCGCCTGCGGGCGGGGGAGTCCGGCGGAAAATATCTTACGGAGGGGGATGAACGCCGCTTTCCTCAATGAGCAGCAACGCCATGGCCGCGGCCTCGGCGGTATACTCCCTGCAACGCCGGCTCAGGTTGTCCGCCTGGAATTTTTCGCGGCCCTTCTGCGTGCCAAGGTCGCAATCGATCAGTTCCCTGCAGTTCAGCGTCCCGAATTTCCCCTTAAACATATCCAGCAGCCTTCTGACGAGCAGATAATTTTCTTCAACGGAATCATCCGGGGAGGCTCTCCCGGCAACCATGTTGATTGCCATAATCCCTCCGGTCACCGCCCCGCACATCCCGCAGGTCCTGGACATGCCGCTGCAGAAACCCGTGGCCATGCCGGGGATCAAATCCGACTGAATCCCTCTGCGTCCGGCTATGGCCAGCAGGACGCTTTCGGCACAGTAAAATCCCGAATCAAAAAGGTCCCTGCTTATCTGCGAGACGCTCTCTGTCATCTTCCCTATAATATTCTCCGGAAATACTATTATCAACCCTGCCCGCATAACAATTGCCGGCGGCGGACAAGGAGAGCCTCCCGAACCGGCTTTCTGATCTTTTAAGTCTGATACAGCAAAAAAGATCCCCCTGTTGATTTTTTTCAAAAGAGTTTATAATTTATTACTCAGGTTGCAGGGTTCAGCGTTGAAAGGCACAAGACAACGGCCCCTGAACCCGTAACCGTGAACCTGAAACCTGAGCAGTTACATTTAATCTTTTAACTCCGGAGGGTGATTATGAGAAGAAGCAGGCATTATTCAGGGGTTTTCCTGTCGGTTTCCGCGGCGGTTATTTTAATGATGATTTTTTCTTTCGGGTGTGTGAAGAAAGAGGAGGCAGGGGAGATAAAGATAGGCGCGCTCTCCGCCATGACCGGGGATCTCGCGGCCTATGGCGGTCCGATCCTTAACGGCGCGAAGATGGCCGTCGACGACATCAATGAGGCCGGCGGGGTGCTCGGCAAAAAGCTGGTGCTCGTAAGCAGGGACAGCCAGACCGACCCGACCGCGGCGGTGGATGCCGCCAACAAGCTTGTCAATATTGACAGGGTTCCCGCTATTGTGGGCGCGCTGTCAAGCGGGGTCACCATTCCTGTTGCAACCTCGGTGTCGGTGCCCAATGAGGTCGTCCAGATATCGCCGGCATCCACGTCTCCCGAGATAACCACGCTGAAGGACAATGACTTTCTCTTCAGGACAGTGCCTTCGGACGCCCTCCAGTGCCGTGTGCTGGCAAAGGTGGCGATGGACAGGGGCTTTAAAAGAATATCCACCATATATGTGAACAATGCCTACGGCGAGGGGCTGGCAAAGGCCATGAAAGACGCTTATGAAAAGATCGGCGGGAAGGTGCTTGTATCCGTGCCCTTTAACAAGGGGGAGACTTCGTACCGTTCCGAGGTCCAGAAGGCGGTGAAAGACAAGCCCGACGCCCTGCTGCTGATTGCCTACCCGGAAAACGGTGTCAAGATTCTGAGACAGGCCATTGAGTTCGGCCTTGCAAACAAATTCCTCCTGCCCGACGGCATGAAGGCGCCCGAGGTGATCAGGGATGTGGGGGCAAAATACATGAACGGCACTTACGGCACTGCGCCCGCGCCCGCGGCCAGTGAGCTTACGGAAAAGTTCAAGGAAAAATACAAGGAAAAATTCGGGGAATATCCCCCAAAGCCCTATATTGACACAAACTATGATGCCGCGATACTGATCGCCCTTGCCATGCAGAAGGCCGGCGGCAGCGACGGGCCGTCGATCCGGGATGCGTTGAGGGATGTTGCCAATCCGCCGGGTGAGAAGGTCTCGATGCTGGATCTGAAAAAGGCGCTGGAGCTCCTGAAGGAGGGCAAGGACATAGACTACGAAGGTGTCTCCGGCTCGGTCAATTTTGATGAGAACGGCGATGTCACCGGCGGCAGTTACGGCATATGGAAGATCGAGGACGGAAAGATAGTCGATGAAAAGGTGGTCTTCAGCGACTCGCTTTAATCAAAGGTTTTTTTTGTTTCTCCAAGGAGGCCCTCCGGTCTCAGCAGGAGGATCAGCTCAAGCGCAATGCTGATGGTTATGATGCGGAGGGCGCCTGCCTTTGTCTGGTAATCTGTGGAAAGCTCAAGTGCGTCGATAAGGAATTCGGTCCCGGTCCACAGCCCCCAGACCGCAACGGCGCCGAGGACGGCCCCTTTGTTGTTCCCTGCTCCGCCGACTATGAGCATGACCCATATCAGGAAGGTGAACTGCATGGGCTTGAAGACCTCGGGGCTGATAAACCCTATGAAATGGGCGTATAACCCTCCTGCAACGCCCATTATCACAGCGCCGGTGACCAGGCACTGCATTTTAAAGTGGAATACGTCCTTGCCGGTTGCGGCAGCCATCATTTCATCCTCCCGGATGGTCCTTAAAACCCTTCCCCAGGGCGAGTGGAGCGCCCTTTCAATGAACAGAAACGCAAGGCCTGCAAAAGCGGCCGTTATCAGCAGGTAAAACAGATTGTAATAGTAATGCGGCAGCACCTCCCGCAGTGGCCCGGGAATCCCTGTTATACCCCGCGTCCCGTTTGAAAGCCATGACTCATTGGTGAAGATCAGCCTGATCGTCTCTGCGATGCCGATAGTCGCAATCGCCAGATAATCCCCCTTCAGTCTGAGGGTCGGAATGCCGACCAGCCAGGCTATCATCCCTGAAAGCGCACCTGCCCCGAGGATACCGGTAATGAACGGCATCCCGTATCCCCCGAGGTGGTCGGGGGACTGCACGGTGGTGATAATGGCTGATGTATATGCGCCGACTGCAAAAAACCCGGCGATGCCGATGTTGAACAGGCCTGTAATGCCCCACTGGAGGTTCAGCCCGAGTGTGAGGATTGCAAAAATCCCGGACATCACAAGAAATACGATCAGGTAACCCTCAAGCCCGCCTATGACCATCTTCCCTCCCCGCCGAATATTCCCGAGGGCCTGATCAGCAGCACGAGAATCAGCACGGCAAAGGAGACCGCGGGCTTGTACGCCGTTGAGATGAACGCGGTCGATATCTCCTGTGAAAGCCCGATTATGATTCCGCCGGCCATTGCGCCGTAGGGCCTGCCGATGCCGCCGAGGATCACCGCGGCAAAGAGCGGCAGCAGGATATCCCAGCCCATCTGGGGCCTTAACTGCACCTCCATCCCCAGGAGTATCCCCGCGGCTGCTGCAAGCGCGCAGCCTATGCCCCATGTCCACATAACGACCCTGTCCGTGTCTATGCCGGCTATCTGCGCCAGTTCCGCGTTGTCCGCCGTGGCCCGCATGGCCTTGCCCATGCGGGTCTTCTTCAGGAATATATGCACGAGGACAATCAGGGCCGCGGCAATGCCGATAATCAGGAGCTCGTCCGGTTTTATGCGGATGCCGAATGGCATCATGTATGCAATCTGGATATCCTGGCTGTAGTATCTCATCCGCGGGCCCCAGATAATCAGTACAAGATTACGTAGCAGCAATGCCGCGCCGATGGATGATATGAGGAGGACTATGGATCCCCTTTTGCGCAGTGGCCTGTACAGTACCGTATCAAGCAGAATGCCTGCAGCGGCTGTGAACGCCATTGCAATGACGAATACCACGCCGAACGGGAGATTCATGCCTGCAAGGGTCAGGGCCGCATAGGCGCCGAGGGTCATCAGGTCCCCGTGGGCGAAATTGGCGAACCTGAGTATGCCGTATGTCAGGGTAAGCCCTGTTGCCCCGAGAACGATGATACTGCCCGTGATTATGCCGTTGACGATCAATTGTTCCATATTCTCAATCAGCCGCCGAGGTAAAGCCTCCCGATTTCGGGGTTGTTCAGCATCTCACCGCCCGTGCCTTCAAATTCATTCCTTCCCATTGCCAGGACATATCCCCTGCCGGATATTGCAAGCGCCTTTCTGGCATTCTGCTCTATCATCAGCACGGCTACCCCGGAGCTGTTTATCTCCTTCACCTTCTCCAGTATCCCGGAGACCATGTTCGGCGCCAGCCCCGCCGAAGGCTCATCCAGGAGCAGGAGCCGCGGCTGGAGCATCAGCGCCCTTCCGAGGGCCACCATCTGCTGCTGGCCGCCCGAGAGGTCGCCGGCCTTTACGTGCCTCTTGTCCCTCATCCAGGGGAACAGCCCGTATATAACCTCCATGCGGGACCTGCGGCCCTTTTTCAGTATGAAGGCGCCCATCTCGAGATTCTCCTGGATGCTCAGGGAGGGAAACACGTTCTTGTCCTGCGGCACATAGGCAAGCCCCTTTGCAACGAGGGCGCTGGGTTTTGATCCCGTGATATCTTCGCCGTTGAAGATGATTCTGCCCTCACGCGGGGTTATCAGGCCGAAGACCGACCTGATAAGCGTGGACTTGCCCGCACCGTTCGGGCCTATGACCGTTACGATTTCCGTGTCGTTGACGGTTATCGAGACCCCGTGCAGGATGTTCACCCTGCCGTAACCCGCAACTATGTTCTGAACCTCAAGGATACACATCGCCGGCTTATGCAACATTAAGGTTTATGCAGCATCAGGGGTTATACTCCCAGATATGCGTCAAGCACGCGCATATCCTTTCTGATGTCTTCAGGCCTGCCCTCGGTGAGCTTTGTTCCCTCGCTCATCACAATAACGGGATCGCACAGGCTCATCACAAGGTCCATGTCGTGTTCAATCAGGAAAAACGTCCTTCCTCCGGCGCTCAGTCGCCTGATGTTATCCGCGAGCTTCCCGAGCAGTGTCTTGTTCACCCCGGCCCCCGGCTCATCAAGGAGTACCATATCCGCATCGGACATCAGCACCCGCGCAATCTCCAGCAGTTTTTTCTGCCCTGTGGACAGATTTGCGGCGTACTCGTCCCTGAGGCTGATCAGCTCGACAAATTCCAGCACCGCAAGGGCTTTTTCCTTTATCTCGTTCTCCTGCCTGCGCACCCCGCCGGGATCAAAAAAGATATGGCGGAGCTTCTCTCCTTTCTGGTTCTTCGGGATAAGCATCAGGTTTTCAAGCACCGTCATCTTCTGCAGTTCCCGGGTGATCTGGAAGGTCCGCATGATCCCCCTGTGATAGACTTCATGGGGCCGGAGACCGTCGATCCGCTCACCCCTGTAGATGATTTCACCCCTGTCGGGCCTGTAAAATCCGCTGATGATATTAAACAGGGTGGTCTTTCCCGCGCCGTTCGGGCCGATCAGGCCTGTTATGGTGCCCTCCCTTACCGCAAGGCTGCAGTCATGCACAGCCTTTATGCCTCCGAATTCCTTTTCCACGTTCTTTATTTCCAGCATATGTCAATCAGTCCCTGACCCGGCGGCATGAAATACCGCCGCGGGCGCCTGGAAAGCTACCTTCAGCAACAACAGTAATGCCCCCCTCCCCCGTCCGAGGGGGGAAGCAGTACTTCATTATGCATCCCCGCACCCTGAACTCTGAACCCGGTTCCCCGGCAGACTCTCCCGCCGGCTTATGCAACAATTAAGGTTAAGATGAAATTCTGTTCCCGGAGCAGGGCGATTTAATTATACCCGAACAGGACGGTTTTTTAGCAGTCACGAAATGCCGGGGGATAAAATGGTAGGCGGAACAGGGCTCGAACCTGTGACCCCAGCCTTGTAAGGGCTGTGCTCTCCCAACTGAGCTATCCGCCCGGTCCATTCATCATGAGGAGTAATAATATAACAGATACGCATGTTAAATTTAAAGCGCGGGTTTGATTTAAATACGGGTTTTAGGATAAAATTTATCCAGCTCTGAAGGGAATGCACCATACCGATATGCCGATAAAAAGCATCAAACGCACCGTAAAATATCTACTGCCCCTCATTTTCTTTCTGGCGCTTTCTTCATGCTCTTATTTCAGGAATGCGGACATAGACCCGTCAGTCTTTGAGCCGGAGGCATCGCTTGAAAAGGCGGATCAACTGATTAAAAAGGGTTTTTACGAGGATGCAAGGAAGATACTCGAGGATATCAAGGCAAGGGACGCATCGCAGAAGTACGCCGCCGTAGCGACGCTGCGCATTGCCGACACATACTACGAGGACGGCTCATACGACGAGGCGGCGGTCGAATATGAATCTTTCCTGGAGCTGCACCGGTACCATAAGTACGCACCCTATGCGCAGTACAGGCTGGCCATGAGCTATTTCAAAAGGATAAAAACCGTTGATGTCAGCTATTCGTGGGCCTCAAGGGCGCTCAAGGAATTCGAAGAGCTCCGGAGACGCTACCCGAGAAATCCCTACATGGATATCACGGAAAGCAGGATCAGGACATGCAGGCGCGTGCTTGCCGAATACGAATTCTATGTCGGGAATTTTTATTTCAGGAAGGGCTCCTACAAGGCGGCTGCGCAACGGTTTGAAGAACTGATACGCAACTATCCCGGATCGGGAAAGGAACCGGATGCCCTTTACTACCTCGGCCTTTCCTATGAAAAGATGGGACGGCGGGAAGATGCCCTGAATGTCCTGACCTCACTCATTGAAAAGTTCCCGGCCATGGAGCTTTCCAGCAGGGCGAAAAAGCGCATTGCCCTGCTCGAGGGCAAGGGGCCGTCCTGATGACAAGGTGAAATACTATCCCGCCTTTATTGACCTGAAAGACAGGAAAGCCGTGGTGGTCGGGGGAGGCCGGGTCGCAGAGAGGAAGGCGCGTTCCCTGGTTAAAGCCGGGGCACTGGTCACTGTAATAAGCCCCGACATTACAGCCGGGCTCGAGAAACTCAGGGAAAAAGGGAAAATCAGGCATCTCGGGAGAAGGTACAGAAAGGGGGATACAGGGGACGCCCTCGTTGTAATCGCCGCTACATCCTCAGCGCAGGTGAACAAAAAGGTCGCACAGGATGCACGGCATTTGATCAATGTCATTGATATGCCGTCGGAGGGGAATTTCATCGTCCCCTCTTCCGTTGAGCGGGACAGCCTGACAATCGCCGTATCGACGGGTGGGACGAGCCCAGCGGTATCCAGGACCGTGCGGAAAGAGATTGAACTGCTCTACGGCCGGGAGTTCGGCCGGTATCTGGGCTTCGTGGAGCGTGTGCGCAGGAAGGCGATGCGGAGAATACCGAACAACAGAAAAAGAAGAGAGTTTCTCATGTCCCTTGCATCTGAAAAGATATTCAGCGCCGTCAGAAAAGATGGATTCTCCGCTGTATCTGAAAAGGTGCTGGCTGCTCTGAATGCTTTAACGCAACGGTAAGAAGGTTTTGCCGGTGTTTTATACCGCTGTAAGATACGAGTACGAAAGCGGAGAAGCTAATGAATCCCGGCCACGGATGCTATTTCATCATGTATCTTTTCAGCCTCCAGCCGGTCTCCGAACATTCCGGCCCTTACGGCGATGCTCGTGACTCCCTGTCCCCTGTATTTCAGCTTTATGGACACCTTGGTGCCGTCCCTCTTGACCGCCTCAATGTTCCCCTTGTTACCTTCATCGATACTGTTCGATATGCTGATCCTGAGGTTGGCCAGGGCCGTGTTGGCGGCATCCCATGCCCTTGCATAAGAGAGCGGGTATTCCCTGACCAGGCGTCCTTCCACCCATTTATATGCCCCTATTCCCATGCCTGCGCCTACGCCGAGCAGGACGGCGGCGCACCCGTATAGAAAGAAAAGTGCGGACATCAAAACCGCAAACTGTTTCACTTTGCCTTTGCCCATGATACCTCCTCTGTTTCTGTCTGTAAGAATAACCGGAAATGAAGATGAATCAGGAAGTATAGTAACAGCAATGCACTTTGAAAATCAATTCAGGTGAAACAGGCCGGCGCTTTGAACCTGCCGGAGATTGTATTATAATAGTATTAAATGCTCGCCATTTTTTCATCAATGCCGTTTGAGTCGGCTGAAATCCTCAAACATCTGAAGAATGTCGAGACAGGCGGAACCGCCGGGAAAACCTTTCATAAGGGCAGGCTCGGGGCCGTTGATCTTATCCTGCTGAACACCGGCATAGGGAAGGTGAACGCCGCTGTCTCCGCGGCATGCATCCTTGAAAGATTCCCCGTTGAAAATGTTATCAATCTGGGGGTCGGAGGCGCATATCCCGGGGCAGGTCTGGAAAGAGGGGATATTGCAGTGGCCACAAGAGAGATATACGGTGATGAAGGGGTGATCACTTCAAGGGGACATGAAGGAATGGAAACCATCGGCATTCCCCTGCTGCAAAAGGACGGGCGCAGGTACTTCAATGAGTTCCCCGTCTCCGCTTCACTCCTGCTCGCTCCCTCGCTGAAGCTGGATACGGCGCTGCTGGCGGGGAGGGTGAATTTCAGAATGAAAGCCGGCAGCTTTGTCACTGTCTCCGCGGCAACAGGCACCCGCAAAAGGGCCGGGGAGCTTCAGAGACGTTTTAAGCCCGTATGCGAGAACATGGAAGGAGCGGCTATTGCGCAGGTCTGCGCAATATACGGGATCCCCATGCTCGAGATAAGGGGAATCAGCAATATCGTCGGCATACGGGATAAGAGGAGATGGAACCTGAAGCTCGCCTCCGGAAACTGCCAGAGAGCGGTGCTGGAGGCAATGAACCTTGATGTTGCATGAGCGGGCAGGAGGCTCCGGAGGTTTTACGCCGGACTCCCCTGCCCGCGGGCTGTATTTTCATGCAACTGTAAAGTGACATTCAACTCTGATGCCGGAAATGCAGGCATGAGAGCCTGCCGCCGGAGGTGTCCATGAGGAAAGAAGACGAAAACGCACACGAGTCCAGGCTTACAAAAGACATCCGCGGATTTCTTTCAAAGGCATTAAAACGGAAGGACTGGTATTTTTTCAACAACCCCGGGTTGTGCAAATGCTGGGAGGAGATGAGCTGCACAAACACGCGGTGTCCTTCATACAGGTCCCGGAACTTGAGATGCTGGCAGGTTGCAGGTACATTTTCCAGGGGGGAGCCCCGGTGCGATTTTGCGAAAGAAATCGGAGATTGCCGTAAATGCAGGGTGTACGGGAAGGCCACGGATGGGAACATCATCCTTCAGATCGGCGAGGATTTCAACAACCTGATGTTCCAGTTGAAGTCCAGGGAGGATGAGCTCAGAATGAACATTGATGACGTGGAGAAAAAGAACAGGGAGCTTCTGGCAATAAACAAGAAAATCAACAGGCTTCTCAAGAGCCTGGATGCCAGGAACAGGCAGCTCAAAGAGCTCTCCATAAAGGATGAATTGACCGGCATGTACAACTACAGGTTCTTCAGAAAGATACTCCAGGAACAATACAAGCTTGCAAAAAGATATAAATTCCCCCTGTCATGCATCATGATCGATATAGATTACTTCAAGGCCGTCAATGACACTTACGGTCATCAGTTCGGTGATGCGGTGCTGAAACAGCTTGCGGAGATTCTGAAAAGCAATGTCCGGGATACGGACAAGGTCGTCAGGTACGGAGGAGAGGAGTTTGCAATCCTGTTCCCCTATACGGATTACGCCGCCGCCTATAAAAAGGCCGAAAAGCTGAGGAAGCTGGTGAGCAAATATTCCTTCCTGATAAAGGGGCGCGCCATCAGCATCACCATAAGCCTCGGGATCGCCGCTTATCCCGAGAACAGGAAGGTCACAAGGGCGGGACGCCTTCTCAACTATGCGGACGAGGCTTTATACCAGGCCAAGGAAAGGGGCCGGAACCAGACCGTGATATATGACAATGGATCGGCTGCAAAGGCAACGGACAAAAAAAGCAGTAATATTAAAGCCGTTTCCGACAGGAGAAGGCAGCCGAGGATTCAGACCCTGATAAGCGTCAAGGGTGAAATGAATAAAGAGGACCTGTCTTTTGTCAGTGCAGTTGATATAAGCTTTTCAGGAATCAGCGTGCTGAGCAAAAACCCGGTTGACTGCCACAAGATATTAAAGATTACGCTGTACCTGCCGGATATCGGCGAGGGCACGTCGCGGCGTGATAAGGACTCAGCGGATGAAGCTCCTTCTGAAGATGCACGGCCTGCGAAAAAAATCGAGCTTGAGGGTCTGGCGGTCTGGTGCAAAAGGATCGATGATTCCCCGGGCTGGCCGGCCGAAGGCGGTCGGAAGGCGGAGGGGAATTATCTTGCAGGCATCAGGTTCAGCAATGTTTCAACGAAAGACAAGATATATCTGCAGAAGTATTTTGTTTCAATGTTCAAAAGAAACGACTGAGAAAGCGGTCCGCCGGCTTATGCAACCGGAAGGTTAACCTTAATGTTGCATGAGGCGGCATTTTTATGCCACTGTAAGGTTAAGGCAAAACAGGCGGCTCTTATTTTCTGAAGAAAACGCTCTGTCCCGGTTCCCTCCGGCTGCCCTCACCCCCTTTTGAAGCAGGATAGCCGAGCGCTATCACCGCCATGAGTTCGAAATCCCCGGGGCCTTCAAGCAGTTTCCGGACCCTGTCCCTGTTTTCCAGTATCTGTCCGAGCCAGACCGCACCGAGCCCCATGGAATGTATGAACAGGAGCATGTTCTGGATGCACGCGCCGATTGCCTGGGCGTCCTTTGTCCTGTCATAACTCAGGGAGAGATCCAGGAACACGGCGATCAACACGTTCGCGCTTAAAACCGTGGCGGAATAACGGGTAAGGCCGGCGAGCTTTTCCTTGAGATATTTATCTCTTATAACCGCGAATTTCCACGGCTGGTTGTTCAATCCCGAGGGGGCCCAGGTCCCGGCCTCGATTATCATGTCGATAACCTCATCGGGGACAGGCTCTTCAGTGAACCGCCTTATGCTGCGCCGCGTCCTGATAATTTCAATGATATCCATTGTTCTTGTTATCTCCATTCAGCGGGCATCCGCCGCATCGCGGTTTCGGCCTGCAGTAGTGTTTTCCCAGCATAACAAACAGGGCGTGATATTCATTGAACAGGTCGACATCCGGCGGAAGGTTGTCATGAAAGAGTGACTGCATGTCATGGTAGGTTGCATTTTCAGGCACGAGCTTGTGGCGCTGCAGAACCCTCTTTGTATATGCATCGATTACAAATACGGGCTTCCCGGTCGCATACAGGAGAATGGAATCCGCCGTCTCGGGGCCGATGCCGTTGACATCAAGAAGCCTCTTCCGGAGCGTCCGAAGGTCTTCCTTCCCGAGGCGTTTCATGCTGCCTTTATAATCAGCGGCAAGAAAGTCAAGGAAGTGCTTGAGCCTTTTTGCCTTGATATTGAAATACCCCGCCGGTTTTATCAATGAGGCAAGTTTTTCGCGGGGCATTCCATGCAGGGCCTTTGCGCTGAGCTTTCCGTTCCGCTTCAGGTTTTTTATTGCCTTTTCCACGTTGCCCCAGTTCGTGTTCTGTGTAAGAATGGCTCCGACCGCAATCTCAAAGGGGGTGTCCCCGGGCCACCAGTTTTGCGGTCCGAAGAAACCGTGAAGCCTGTTGAAAATATCCATCAGGAGGGTTCCCTGATTTGTCGCTGCCTTTTTACCCATTTACGGTTATATCCCGGGGCCTGCTGCAGGGCTATCCCGGGGGCCAGTGCATGACCCTGCCGGCGAGGATGTGCAGGTGCAGGTGAAAGACCGTCTGGCCGGCTTCGCGATTGCAGTTGACCACAAGCCTGAAACCCTTCTCCGCAACGCCCCTGTCCCTTGCAAGTTTGTTTGCAACCTGAAACAGGCGTCCGATCAGCTCATTGTCCCCTTCCCGTATATCGAGGGAGGTCGATATGTGCTTTTTGGGTATTACCAGTACATGCACCGGCGCCTGCGGGTTTATGTCCTCAAACGCAAGGATTTCTTCGTCATCGTAAACAGTCTTTGCGGGAATCTCTTTTTTGATTATTCTGCAGAACAGGCAATCCATCGGTTCCTCTCCTTTTTTGGTACAATTATAAACAAAACAATGAAATTTTTACTATAATATATGCCATGGTACCTATAACGATCGACGCACTGAAAAAGAGCAGCCATTTTGTGGAAAACATCAGGTGGGATGTCACGCCCAGGATATTCTTTGAGCCGGGGAAAGAGCCCGTGGATATTACACACGGCTACATGTTGTACGTGGATATCATCAATGACAGGCCGGCGCTGGCGGTTATGCAGCTAAGAAGGATTATGAGCAAGACGGTCGCCTATCTTGATGATATACCCGAGGAGCTTTTAAAGGGAGCAATGCAGTGCTCAACCACCGAGTGCATCGGCGGCATGTACCCCCTGGGCGATAAGCTCACCGAATGGCTGAAGGAAGAACTCGGGTTGTCCTGACACGGGCTGTTCAGCCGGTGGATTCCCTGAGCCACTTGAGATATTCTTCCGCACCGTGCGTGACGGGAAGCGCTATAACCTCGGGTACGTCATAGCTGTGAAGCTCTTTCACCCTGGCCGCCAATTCGCCGAAAAGGTGCTTTTGTGTTTTAACTATCATGAGCACCTCGGAATCATCCTCTGTCCTGCCCTGCCACGTGTAGATGGAGCGGACGTCTTTGATGATATTGACGCATGCCGCAAGTCTCGATTCCACAAGGGATCGGGCGATCTTAACCGCCTCCTCCTCGTTCGGCGCGGTAATGAATGTTACAATCACATCTTCCGACATAGCATTATATTTTTACAGAGATTTTTTATAAATTGCAAACCCCCTCAAGATTTGGGTAATGTCAAGATTTCTGTGTAAATTCTTTTAAGGGTGTCATTCTCCATTTATCATTTAAGTGATTTAGTACAGCATAAACAATCCTTTCAATACTCTGAGAGTTGTTAAAACAACTCATAGGTC